>NZ_JBHSUL010000026.1:0-43787 GCF_042660675.1 Marinilactibacillus sp. GCM10026970 | reverse complement strand
AGTACTAATCGATCGAGGACTTAACCACAAAACGGGGTTAAGAGTATGAAGGTGTTGGATCAAAACATGTGCGTGAACAGTCAACTATCTAGTTTTCAGAGAACAGAGTTCTCTTATAAAAAGAAAAAGAGTCATTGTGCGGTAATGATGGCGGGAAGGACCCACCTGTTCCCATTCCGAACACAGCCGTTAAGCTTCCCAGCGCCGAGGATAGTGAGGGGTTTCCCCTTGTGAAAGCAGGACGTTGCCGTGCAAGCTCTTAACTTTTTATTTTTGGAGGTTTAGCTCAGTTGGGAGAGCATCTGCCTTACAAGCAGAGGGTCAGCGGTTCGAGCCCGTTAACCTCCATTTTTTTGAGCCGTTAGCTCAGTCGGTAGAGCATCTGACTTTTAATCAGAGGGTCGCAGGTTCGAACCCTGCACGGCTCATTACACAGTGATGTGTAATGTATAAATATTTCAAGCGCGGATGTGGCGGAATTGGCAGACGCACTAGATTTAGGATCTAGCGCTTCACGGCGTGGGGGTTCAAGTCCCTCCATCCGCATGTTTATATTTATATTATTGTGCCGGCTTAGCTCAGTTGGTAGAGCAACTGATTTGTAATCAGTAGGTCGAGGGTTCAAATCCTTTAGCCGGCATTATTCAGCGAAAGTAGTTCAGTGGTAGAACATCACCTTGCCAAGGTGGGGGTCGCGGGTTCGAATCCCGTCTTTCGCTTGATTGACTTTCAATCTAAAGCTGATAATTTAATAGACAAATTTGTCTTCTACAAAGCTTTTTATGCCCTATCATTAGCCGGGGTGGCGGAATTGGTAGACGCACAGGACTTAAAATCCTGCGGTGAGTATTCACCGTGCCGGTTCGACTCCGGCCCTCGGCACTTAACTTAATAGCACCCTTAGCTCAATTGGATAGAGTACCTGACTACGAATCAGGCGGTTAGAGGTTCGACTCCTCTAGGGTGCATTTTTAAAGCATACGGGAAGTAGCTCAGCTTGGTAGAGCACTTGGTTTGGGACCAAGGGGTCGCAGGTTCGAATCCTGTCTTCCCGATTTCTTATGAAGAAAACGCCGTATTGCTTTCTTACATAGGACGATGGCGGTGTAGCTCAGCTGGCTAGAGCGTACGGTTCATACCCGTGAGGTCGTGGGTTCGACTCCCTCCGCCGCTATATCTAATTATAGTAAGCGGACCTTTAGCTCAGTTGGTTAGAGCAGACGGCTCATAACCGTCCGGTCGCAGGTTCGAGTCCTGCAAGGTCCATTAATATATTTTTATTATCGCGGGGTAGAGCAGTTGGCAGCTCGTCGGGCTCATAACCCGGAGGTCACAGGTTCGAGTCCTGTCCCCGCAATTGAAACAAAGAGCATGGTCCCGTAGTGTAGCGGTTATCACGCCTGCCTGTCACGCAGGAGATCGCGGGTTCGAATCCCGTCGGGACCGTTCAACATTATGCGGGTGTAGTTTAGTGGTAAAACCACAGCCTTCCAAGCTGTCGTCGCGAGTTCGATTCTCGTCACCCGCTTTTTGTTTGGGGCCTATAGCTCAGCTGGTTAGAGCGCACGCCTGATAAGCGTGAGGTCGGTGGTTCGAGTCCACTTAGGCCCATTCGTATCATTTTATTGATATGGGGAAGTACTCAAGTGGCTGAAGAGGCGCCCCTGCTAAGGGTGTAGGTCGTTTACGCGGCGCGAGGGTTCAAATCCCTCCTTCTCCGTTTTTTATTTTTTTATTGCAAGGCCCCTTGGTCAAGCGGTTAAGACACCGCCCTTTCACGGCGGTAACACGGGTTCGAATCCCGTAGGGGTCATTAGCAGGAGACTGCTATCATAGAATTACTGGAGGATTACCCAAGTCCGGCTTAAGGGAACGGTCTTGAAAACCGTCAGGTGTGTAAAAACGCGCGTGGGTTCGAATCCCACATCCTCCTTACCAAATTAAGAACGATCTGGTCCCGTAGTGTAGCGGTTATCACGCCTGCCTGTCACGCAGGAGATCGCGGGTTCGAATCCCGTCGGGACCGTTTGTTGTTTTGGCGCAGTAGCTCAGTTGGTAGAGCAACGGATTGAAGCTCCGTGTGTCGGCAGTTCGACTCTGTCCTGCGCCATTTTTTTTTTGCGTTGCGGGTGTAGTTTAGTGGTAAAACCACAGCCTTCCAAGCTGTCGTCGCGAGTTCGATTCTCGTCACCCGCTTCATATAAAAAACGATTCATCTTAAACGATGAATCGTTTTTTTTTATTCATTACTCACTACTTTAGTGAACGGAATTCTTTTACTTTGTTAAAGGTTTTACGTAACAGATAATTCTAGCGGCTTCTTTGAATCCTGAATTCGTATGAAAAAAAGCACTTTCAATGTTCTCAAAGGCACAATCACTTGCAAATTCAGTGCATCCTTTTTGCAAGGCCCACTGTTCACATTGCGCTAGCAATACTTGAGCTATCTTATGTCTTCTGTAGCACGGTTCTACATAAATACCTTCTAAATATCCTACAGGAGAAGTTTTTGTGCCTTCCACGTAGTCATGTCTTAAAGAAGTCTGCGCATAACCGACAGCTTTATTATTCATGTAGTAAAGGTAAGCAGTATGATTAGAACAAGTTATCAAAGTCTGAAACAACTTAGATAGTTCTTCATCAGTTATATCAGGCCATAGAGATTTCAATAATGCGTGAGTGTCAATTTTGTGGTTTAGTGTTACTTTAGTAATCACTGTATGACTTCCTTTCTCAATCTTGAAATTATGAAATAGCATTAGTAAATAAAGTAAGTGATCATTAAGATTACCGCGTAGTTAGAGAAAAATAAGATTATTTTATTTAAATTAGTGAGTTTGACAGGGCTTAGCATTAATGCTGGAGTAGTGAGCAACATCCCTAAACTTAACCAGGAATTGTTTGTCCACAGCATGGAAATAGCCAATAGATAAGCAATACTCATAAGTTGGATTTCGATGGAGCCTTTTACTGGCCTATTTCTCTCTGACGTTTCAGTTAAAAATATAGGAATAAGTAAAGGGATAAAGAATCGTAAAAGAATTAAAGATATAAAGCCAGTGTGGATATAAAAGCCTATTGTATTGAGTAATAAAGCTTTTAATATTGTTGAAACAGAAATAGAAAACACATCGAGTTCATAGAGTTTAAAAAAATAAACTGTCTGAGTCAGTACCCCATAACATAATAGTAAAAGAAAAGTAGCAACTGAATGAGCCATTAAGAAATATATTAAGTTTAATAATAGCAGAGCCTCTAATATAAGGAGAAGTGTCTTTTTAAGAGTTTTTTTCTTGTTCAAGGAAATCTTAAGGTTCATTTCAATGACTTGATTAATTAAAATAAAGGTAGTCAAAAGTAAGAAAGAAAGGATGTTAAGGTTTGAATAGGGTAAGGAAAGGATCGTCCCTATTAATATGTAAAATATAGGTAGTAAAACGTATGAAAATAATGGATTATTCATTGTCTCGGATATTTTAAATTTCAATCTTATCATCCTTTTAGTATAGTAGTGTTTAACTTTATCATATCACATTTATATAAGATTACCTGAAATAATTTTGAATTCAGAATGATTGTTCATCCTTAATGTGGTAGAATAATATAGGTTTACAATGAATTCCCGATAGGACGACCACAGACCAGGTCGGAAGCCTTGTAACCGATAATACAGTAGGGGGAATACTACAATGGAAGAAAGAAAATTATTTACGTCAGAATCTGTTTCAGAAGGACATCCGGATAAGATTGCTGATCAAATCAGTGATGCTGTACTAGACGCGATTCTTGAAAAGGATCCAGATGCTCGTGTAGCCTGTGAGACTATGGTAACAACAGGTTTAGTCTTGATAGCAGGTGAAATCAGAACGAATACGTATGTCGATATGCAGAAAATTGCTAGAGATACTATCCGAGAGATTGGTTATACGCGTGCTAAATATGGTTTCGATGCGGATACGTGTGCGGTACTCGTTTCAATTGATGATCAGTCACCAGATATTTCAATTGGAGTAGATGATTCAGCTGAGTCAAAAGCTTCAAATGAAAATGATGCACTTGATAAAATAGGAGCTGGAGACCAAGGGCTTATGTTTGGATTTGCTTCAAACGAAACGCCAGAGTTGATGCCTTTACCGATTTCTTTAAGTCATCGTTTAACGAGAAGGATTGCTCAAGTTAGAAAAGAAGAGATATTAGATTATCTAAGACCGGATGCTAAAGCTCAGGTCACAGTTGAATACGATGAGCATGATCAACCTAAACGTATAGATGCAATCGTGGTGAGCACACAACATTCTCCTGAGATAGATTATGAAACTTTGAAAAATGATGTGATTGAACATGTCGTTAAAGAAGTGATTCCAGCAAAATGGTTAGATGAAGATACGAAATATTATATTAATCCTACTGGTAGATTTGTAGTTGGTGGACCTCAAGGGGATGCCGGATTAACAGGTAGAAAAATTATCGTTGATACCTACGGTGGATATGCAAGACACGGTGGAGGAGCGTTTTCTGGGAAAGATGCTACTAAAGTAGATCGATCAGCCAGCTATGCGGCTCGTTATATCGCTAAGAACCTTGTTGCTGCAGGTATTGCAGATAAAGTTGAAGTGCAACTAGCTTATGCTATAGGTGTAGCTCAGCCCGTTTCAATAGCAGTAGATACTTTTGAAACCGGAAAAGTGGTTGATTCGAAAATTATTGAAGCCATTCGTCAGACGTTTGACCTTAGACCGGCCGGTATTATTAAAATGCTTGACCTACAACGCCCGATATATAAGCAGACAGCTGCTTATGGTCATTTTGGCCGTACAGATATCGAGCTACCGTGGGAAAATGTAGATAAAGTAGATAATCTTAAAACATTTCTACTATAAATCGATAGGTTTATACTCTAAGACTAGAGCCTTGTTGTTCTAGTCTTTTTGTTATTTATATAGATTGTTAATAACCCAAATAAGCTAAACGAAAATTGATTCAGGAGGACATATGCAAATAGAACTAGTAAAAGGCGTTGATTTGAAAGTATTATCCACTAAAAAATTTAAAACAGTGTCCATTAGAATCAATTTCAAAACTTTAATAGATGCCAATGAAATTACGAAAAGAGCCTTGTTAGCAAACTTATTAAGTACGAATAGTCAGCATTATCCAACACAAACAGATTATAGAACAGCTCTCTCAAAACTTTATGGCGCTCAGTTATCATCAGATGTTTCCAAAGTAGGTAAGTATCATGTATTAACGTTGGATTTGGATATAGTAGATGAAATGTATTTAAATGAAAAAGGATTGTTCGAAAAAGCAACAGAATTTCTAAAAAGTATTCTTTTTTATCCAAATGTATATGATGGGGCCTTTCATAAAGAAACGTTTCAAAGAGAACTTGAAAACTTAAGAGACGAATACGAAGCGGTTTACGAAGATAAACAAGAATATGCAGGAATAGAAACTAGCCGTCTCTATTTCGATACTTTGGAACAACAAATTCCTTCTTGGGGTAGGCCAGAAGATTTAACTGGATTGTCTCCAAGAGATTTATATGTTGTTTATCAAGATATGATTTTAAATGACAAAATCGATATTGTAGTTTTAGGTGATCTTGAAGAAGAGAGAGTTAAAAAAGCTTTCGCTGATTTCAATTTCGAAGCTCGAACGGTAAACAATGAATCGTTGTTTTATAGCATTGGTGAAGTTAAAGATCTAACCAGAAAAAAAGAAATTCAACCAATCACGCAAGCAAAACTTAACTTGGCTTATAAAACGACTATTTATTATCATCAAGACCATTATTATGCTGGACAAGTATTTAATGGATTATTCGGTGGCTTCCCACATTCTAATTTATTTACAATTTTAAGAGAACAAGAGGGACTAGCTTATGACATTGCGAGCGGAATCGATAGTTTTAATGGGGTACTATATGTTCAATCAGGAATTGAACCTTCGGAAGCTATAAAGGTTGAAAAATTAGTAGCAGAACAATTAAACTCTATTCAAGAAGGCACTTTTTCCGAAGAGGCTATAATTCAGACTAAGGCGTTATTAAAGAATGCTCTAGTTCAATCCGAAGACCATGCAGAAAGTCTCATAGAAAAGTATTACAGTTTTAATTTGATTGGTAAACCGATGATAAGTCTTGAAGAATGGGCTGATAGAATCGATGCTGTTTCAAAACAAGATATTATAAATATAGCGAAAACTGTAGAGTTAAAAGCCATATTTTTATTATCGGGAGAGTGAGTCTAAGTTGAAAAAAATTGAATACAAGAATATAAGAGAAACCCTCTATAAAGAGAAACTGGATAATGGGTTAACGATAACCTTGTTACCGAAAAAAGACTATCATACTACCTTTGCTTTGCTTAGTACGGAATTTGGGGCGATTGATCAACAATTTATTCCTTACGGAGAAAATAGGTTTATACAGTTTCCACCTGGTATTGCCCATTTTCTTGAACATAAACTTTTTGAAACTGAATCAGGTGATGTATTTGATCAGTTTGCCCATCATGGAGCTTCAGCAAACGCTTTTACAGGGTTGACTAAAACAGCTTATCTTTTCTCTAGCACAAGTTATATAAAAGAGAATATAGAAACCCTTTTGAATTTTGTACAAGAACCTTATTTCACAGACGAATCTGTTGAAAGAGAAAAAGAAATCATTGGTCAAGAGATTCAAATGTATGAAGATCAACCAGAGTGGACGGTCGCTCTAGGGTTACTTGAAAATTTGTATCCCAATCATCCAGTCAGCAACGACATTGCAGGGACATTGAACAGTATCCAAAAGATAACAGCGGACGATCTATATCGTAATCATCGTACGTTTTATCACCCAAGTAACATGCAATTATTTGTGGCAGGGAATATTGATGAAAAAGAGATCATAGAGTGGGTCAAAAAAAATCAGTTAGATAGAAATTTCGAGAATGAAAAAGAAATTAAAAGACAATTCCCAGTTGTGCAACAACAAGAAATCATTCCTTACAGATCAATCGAAGCTGATGTGGTTAAAGCCAAAGTGTTAATTGGTATAAAAGGTGATAACGATGAGCTTAAAGGCGTCGATGCTCTAAAGTATTCAATCAAGATGGAGTTTTTATTGAAGTTGCTGTTTGGAGAGACCTCCACGACCTATTTAAAGTTATACAATGAACATTTAATAGATGATAGTTTTAATTATGAACATACAGTTGAAAGGCAAATTGATTATCTGAGTATTGGGGGAGATGCAAAAGACCCTCACGAATTAACAAGGGTCCTTAAGACACTCCTATTAACGGCACCTGAGAGTCCAGATTTAAATGAAGCGCATTTCGATTTGGTCAAAAAAAGAAGTATCGGACAAGAATTACAATCACTGAACTCTTTGGAGTATATTGCTCAACAATTCGTTGACCTTTCAGATATGGAAGTATCCGTTTTTGATATTGTACCATTGATGGAGCAAATTAAATTGGAGGACGTTAAACAATTAGCTTCAAGCTTTTTGCAAGAAAAAAATATGTCTGTATTTCATGTTCTTAAAAGAATTTAGAGCTTGAATAAGAGCTTTAAAATCAATAAATTTTAATCATTAGTAAATCTTTATTAGGATCCAGTATAGATGCAATAATCACCCTATACTCAAAGTTTTTCGTGTGGTATACTTTTAGAAATAGGGCAATGTCCCTTGTTTGAATTGAATATAAACAGTTATATAATGAGTGTTAATAAAAACAGTTGTAAAGAGAGACTGATCCCTGTAGGTATAGAAAATAGGTCCAAAGAATATAAATGACTAGAATGATTGTTTTCTATAGAAGTATAATACAGGTTATAAGAATGACATTAGGGTAGGTGACAAGATTGAATGAAGTAGGCGAAAAGCTTAAAGAAGCTAGAAAAGCCAAAGGATACACATTAGATGACTTGCAACAAATGACTAAAATCCAAAAAAGATATTTGATCGCTGTTGAGGAAGGGAAATTAGATGTTTTACCAGGTAACTTCTATGCTAGAGCCTTTATTAAGCAGTATGCAGATACTGTCGGCTTAGATGGAGAACAACTGTTAAAGGACCATTCTGACATTCCAGCACCTAAAAGTGAAGAAATTACTGAGCAAGTTAGAACAACACAGACTAGAACAAAGCCCAAAGAAAATGGCATGATGAGTACCATTCAAGATAGTTTACCGACAATTTTGATTATATTATTAGTGCTAGGTATTGCATTGGCTTTTTATATAGCCGTTAGTAGCAATTCCGGAAATAATGACTCATCTGGGAATCAGGACGAAAGTGCTCAAAATAATGTAAATGTCGAAAGCAATGAAAATGCGGAAAATACTCAACCAGAGATTTCAGATGAAACTGATGATGAGGATACTGAAGAAGAACCTGCAGATGAAGAACCGACGCAAGAAGAGGAAGAACCGTTCGCTATCACTCAGGAGTCTAGTACTGGTGGTACGACCACTTATATTGTGTCAGGTCCTTTACCGGATGATAAGAGTTTGACTTTGAATGCTGAAGGTGGAGAATCTTGGGTTAGTATCACTGTAGATGGTACAACAGATAATCAAGCGCTTCTTTCTGGCGGCGAATCTATCTCTACAGAGTTAACGGAAGAGGTAGAGACTGTAGCTGTTGTGATTGGTAATGCATCTGTTACAACTGTTCAATTAAGTGGAGAATCCGTAGAATATGCACCGGAATCGGCGAACGCTGTAAAACAAGATTTGATTTTTAACTTCGAGCAATAATAATAGAATGCTTTTTCAGATAAAGACCGAGTTAATTCCATTAACCCCGGTCTTTCATTTGAATGTCTAGGGAGGAAACTATGAATTTACCGAATAAATTAACGATGCTTAGAATCTTTATGATTCCGATATTTATCGTGCTGATCGTTATGCCTATAGATTTAGGAACAGTAGAAATTTTAAATTCTTCTATTGAAGTTAAGCTATTGATTGCGACGATTGTTTTCGCTGTTGCCAGTTTCACTGATTGGTTGGACGGTTATCTTGCAAGAAAAATGAATATCGTATCAAACTTTGGGAAATTTGCAGATCCACTGGCAGATAAAATGCTGGTTATGACGGCACTGATTTTACTGGTTCAATTAAATTTGGCTCCTGCGTGGGTTGTAGCAGTTATCGTCTGTAGAGAACTGGCGGTTACAGGTTTAAGACTACTATTAGTTGAACAAGGTGGAACCGTATTGGCTGCATCTTGGCCAGGTAAAGTGAAAACTAATACGCAGATGCTTGCTATTATTTTCCTCTTGTTGAATAATTTCCCTTTCAATTGGACAGGCATTCCTGTTGCGACGATTCTATTATATATTTGTTTAATTTTCACTTTATATTCTGGATTTGACTATTTTTATAATGCGAGATATTTTTTCAAAGGGACATTCAGTAGTTGATAAATTTTCGAATAAGGCGTGTGTGATCTCAAGAGGATTGCTCACGCCTTTTTTCTAATCTTTGAGGCGGTATTCTACTAATTAATATGATAGAATCAGAACAGAATATCTGAAAAAAATCAGAATAAGTTTAATTGAATAGTATTTATATGTAGGAGGAATAGTATGAAGGCCGAAATTATTACGGTTGGAACAGAATTACTAATGGGACAGGTTGTGAACTCGAATGCTGCCTACCTATCTAAAGAATTATCTTCTCTGGGTATTGAAATATATCATCAGGTAACTGTTGGAGACAATGCTGAGAGACTCACGGAAGCAATTAAAGTAGCGGAATCTAGAGCAGATGCCATCATACTTACGGGAGGATTAGGACCTACTGAAGATGATATAACAAAATCAGTAGTATCAAATCATCTGGGCGTAGATATGGTCATACACGAAGAAACAGAAGAGAAAATTATTGAACGCCACAGACATAGTGATTTTAAAATGCCGGAAAACAATCGCCTGCAAGCGCTCATACTAGAAGGTTCAGAGCCATTACTAAATGATGATGGATTAGCAGTTGGCGTATTTTTAGAAAAAGATAACCGAGTTTATGTTATGCTTCCCGGACCACCAAGTGAACTGAAACCGATGGTCGAAAACTATCTTAAAAATAGACTGATTGAACTGGAAAATGAAAATCAGAAATTGGTTTCTAGAATGATTAGACTATTTGGTCTAACAGAAGCTCAAGTAGCAGAGCAATTAGACAGTATCATTAAGGAACAATCTAATCCTACGATTGCTATTTATGCTTCTAACGGAGAATCTAAAGTTAGGATAACTGCTAAAGGGAAAACTGAAGAAGAGTGCGAAACAATGATTACAGAAATAGAAGAAGAAATAAAAGCTAAAGTTGGTGATTACATTTACGGATATGGAGATCATACTCTTTCCTACGTTGTTCAATCGCTTTTATTTGAACAAAGTAAAAAGATAACTGCTGCTGAAAGTTTGACCGGAGGTGCCTTTTTGAGTTGTATTGCGAGCGAACAAGGTGCCAGCTCAGTACTTGATGGAGGAATCGTCGTTTACAGTTCTGAAAAGAAACATCAGGCTCTTGGCGTATCCAATGAAACACTCAACACATATGGTATGGTGAGTGCTGAGTGTGCAGTAGAGATGGCTGAGAAAGCTCTAGAAAAATTTGATGCAGATATTGCAGTATCATTAACCGGCGTAGCTGGTCCTCATCCCTTAGAAGGTAAAGAAGCGGGAATTGTCTGGATAGGAATTGCGCATAAAGGACAAACAACTTTTGCAAAATACTTTCACTTCAAGAGAGACCGAGACAATAACAGAAATCTTTCCGTATTGAATGCTTTAAATCTTGTTCGTCGATCATTGCTGGGTCTTAACATAAAAGAAAAAGTATTCTATATGAATCATAACGATAAAAGAGTATAAGGTAAAAGTAGATTTATTGCGAATAAATGTTCGATTTAAGCTTGCTTTTTGTTCAGAAAAACAGTAAAATAATAGAGTAGTAGAGAATGCATGTTTGCTATAAATAGATCAAATCCATAAGATCATTGATCTATAAAAAAGCATGAGATGTGCAGGTTGAATAGTAGCAGTAAGTATAAAAGTATATCAAAATTAAGTCCTGAATCAATAGGAGGAGAATATATTAATGACAGATGATCGTAAAAAAGCACTAGATGTAGCACTAAGCAAAATTGAGAAAAATTTCGGTAAAGGGTCTATTATGAAAATGGGCGAAAAAATCGATACTCAAGTTAAAACCGTACCAAGTGGCTCTCTTGCGTTAGATGTTGCATTAGGTATAGGCGGATATCCTCGTGGACGTATTATCGAAGTTTACGGACCAGAGAGTTCTGGTAAAACAACAGTTGCTTTACATGCAATTGCTTCTATACAAGCTAATGGTGGTATTGCGGCATTTATAGATGCTGAGCATGCACTAGATCCTAAATATGCACGTGCCTTGGGTGTAGATATAGATGAGTTATTACTTTCTCAGCCAGATACAGGTGAACAAGCGTTAGAGATTGCAGATGCACTTGTTTCAAGTGGTGCAGTGGATATGGTTGTTATTGACTCTGTGGCTGCCCTAGTACCCCGAGCTGAAATTGATGGAGAAATGGGTGCTTCTCACGTTGGTCTTCAAGCACGTTTAATGTCACAAGCTCTTCGTAAACTATCTGGATCAATTAACAAAACAAAAACAATTGCGTTGTTTATCAATCAGATTCGTGAAAAAGTCGGTGTTATGTTTGGTAGCCCTGAAACGACTCCTGGAGGACGTGCGTTGAAGTTCTACGCGACAGTCAGATTAGAAGTACGTCGTAGTGAAGCCATCAAGTCTGGTAAAGATATGACTGGTAACAAAACTAAAATCAAAGTAGTTAAAAACAAAGTTGCACCGCCATTTAAGGTAGCATTAGTAGATATTATGTACGGTGAAGGTATTTCTCAAGTTGGAGAACTAGTAGATATGGGCTCTGATGCTGAGATTATTGATAAAGCTGGTGCGTGGTATTCATACGGTGAAGAAAGAATTGGACAAGGTCGTGAGAACTCAAAACAATATCTTTTAGATCACCCTGAAATGCGCCTCGAAATTGAAAAAAGAGTTCGTGTTGCGTATGATATTGGTAGTGAAGAAGATATTGAGTTTGTTAACAAGTTGAGTGGCGACGCTGGCGTCATTAAACTTGAAGAAAGTCCTGATGTTATTGGATCAGAAGAAACAGGGAATGAAAACGAAACAGAATCTGACTCTGAAACTTTAGATGTTTAATTCTTTTTAAAATGAAGTGAAGCACCACACAAATTCTTTATTTGTGTGGTGCTTTTTAGTTATATTGTAGTTGTATTGTGCCAAAAAAGAACATTAAAGCTAATTGAAGTATACATGAATGAATTTCTTTTAAACGATTTTTCAACAAAAAGGCCTAAAATCCTTCTCTTTCTACAAACTGTATTGACACATAGACATAAGACCTTTAAAATTAGATTGTCTGTTACACAATTATGTTAATCATAAATACATTATTATAACTGACGCACGTTCTCGATAATTGAAAGCGGTCGTTGCTTAACATAAATAGTACCTGACTTTTTCTATACATGAATTAAATGTAAACTAAATAATGATACGGAGGTGACCAAATGACTACTCTTTTATACTCAGTAGCCTTCGCTATCGTTACTTTAATCATCGGAATCTTCGTAGGAGCTTATTTAAATAAAAAAAGCTTTGAAAAAAGACTTGCTGATTCAAGAAAAACAGCGGATAACATAGTAGAAGATGCTAATAAAGAAGCTGAAACCTTGAAAAAAGAAGCGTTGTTAGAGGCCAAAGAGGAAATTCATTCTTATCGAACAGAAGTAGAATGGGAGTTAAAAGAAAGACGCTCTGAAGTTGCACGTCAAGAAAATCGTTTGGACCAGAGAGAAGACAATCTTGAACGAAAAGCTAACACGATTGACAAGAGAGAAAGTTCTTTACAAAGTAGAGAAGATCGTTTGACAAGTAGACAAAAAGCAATTGAAGACTTGGAGCAAGTAGCTGAGGATTTAATTACAGAACAGCAAGAGAAATTACTAGCTGTTGCTGCTTTATCTCAAGAAGAAGCGAAATCAATCGTTTTATCTCAAACAGAAAAAGAATTATCTCGTGAATTAGCAATTATGGTCAAACAATATGAAGACAAAGCGAAATCAGAAGCTGATCGTAGAGCCAAAAACTTAATTACTCAAGCCATACAACGCTCTGCAGCAGACAAAGTTACCGAAACAACTGTCAGCGTAGTAAACTTACCGAATGATGATATGAAAGGTCGTATCATTGGACGAGAAGGACGTAATATACGTACGCTTGAGAGCTTGACAGGTATGGATCTAATAATCGATGATACACCAGAAGCAGTCGTATTAAGTGGATTTGATCCTATACGTCGTGAGACAGCTAAAATGGCACTTGAAAAATTGATTTCAGATGGACGAATCCATCCAGGACGAATCGAGGAAGCAGTAGAAAAATCTCGAAAAGAAATGGATGAACGTATCCGAGAAATTGGTGAAGAAGCTATTTTTGATTTAGGTATTCACTCAATACATCCTGATTTCATTAAAATAATCGGGCGCTTACACTTTAGAACAAGCTATGGTCAAAATGTTTTGAATCATTCAATTGAAGTGGCCAAAATTGCTGGTGTAATGGCAGCAGAACTTGGAGAAGATATTCAGTTAGCTAAGAGAGCTGGATTATTGCACGACATTGGTAAAGCATTGGATAGCGAAGTAGAAGGATCTCACGTTGAGATTGGTGCTCAAATAGCGATGAAATATCAAGAAAGCGAAACGGTCATCAATGCAATTGCTTCCCATCATGGAGATGTTGAAGCAAGCTCGATCATTGCAGTATTGGTGGAAGCGGCAGATTCAATTTCTGCAGCGAGACCAGGCGCTAGAAGCGAATCTCTTGAAAACTATCTACAGAGACTTGAAAATCTTGAAAGAATTTCTAATGGATTTGAAGGTGTCAAAGAAAGTTATGCAATTCAAGCAGGTAGAGAAGTTCGTATTATCGTTAAACCGGATCAGCTAGATGATAGTATGTCGGCTAAATTGGCACGAAGTGTTCGTAAACAAATCGAGGAAGATATGGATTATCCTGGACACATTAAAGTAACGGTCATTCGCGAAACTAGAGCCGTTGAATATGCAAAATAATTAAATGAACCGTTTCATTCAAGAAGAACAGCAAAGGCTGTTCTTCTTTTTTTAATGTGAAGGTTTAGTTTAAAATAATCAATGAGTATAAGATTGAACAAGTGCTGTTACCAAAGCTTATATAAGGGAAAAGATCTTTATCAATTCACTTTGATTTTATCCTGTCAATACTGGTAAAATAATAGTTACCGAATGGAGAAGAGGAAGCTAAATGAAAATACTATTTATTGGGGATGTAGTCGGCTCTATGGGACGAGAAATGGTCCAAGAGTATCTACCCAAGCTAAAAGCAAAATACAAGCCACAGGCAACAATTTTAAATGGAGAAAATGCAGCTGGTGGCAGAGGGATCACAGAAAAGATTTACAAAGAATTTCTTCAATGCGGTGTTGATGCTGTAACAATGGGAAACCATACATGGGACAAAAGAGAGATTGTCGATTTTATAGATGACTCCAAGAAATTGATTCGTCCTGCGAACTATCCAAATCTATCCAGAATCCCTGGGGAAGGTATTACTTATATCAAAATCAATCAACAAGAATTAGCGGTGATCAATCTACATGGTAGAGTGTTTATGGCAGATCTTGAAGATCCTTTCAGAGTAGGAATGGAACTGGTAGAAGAAGCCAGAAAAAGAACGCCTCATATCTTTATTGATTTTCATGCCGAAGTAACAAGCGAAAAAGAGGCGATGGGCTGGTATATGGATGGTAAAGTATCAGCAATTGTAGGGACACACACGCATGTCCAGACCAATGACCATAGAATCTTACCCGGGGGAACAGGCTATATGTCTGATGCTGGGATGACAGGCTTTTACGATGGTGTACTTGGAATGAAAAAAGAAGCGATTATTGAAAAGTTTCTTACACAGTTGCCAGCTCGCTTTGAAGTGCCAGAAACTGGTCGAAAAAAATTAAATGGATGTTTTATAGAATTAAACGATACAACAGGGAAAGCAAAATCTATTATACCTATTCGTATCGATGAGGATACACCATTTTTTGATTAAGCAGATATAGATGAAACAAATCCTTTATTTTAGATATAGAGAGGTGAGGTAAATGCCTCAAAAGACAAAACACACACCAATGATGGAACAATACTTAAAGATCAAGGAACAATATCCTGACGCTTACTTGTTTTACAGACTTGGCGATTTTTACGAATTGTTTTTTAATGACGCCGTAGAAGTAGCACAAATGTTGGAATTGACATTGACCAGTAGAAATAAAAACGCAGAAGAACAAATTCCAATGTGTGGTGTACCCCATCATTCTGCGCAAAGGTATATTGATGCATTAATAGAAAAAGGGTATAAAGTAGCCATCTGTGAGCAAGTTGAAGATGCCAAGTTGGCAAAGGGAATGGTCAAGCGAGAAGTCGTACAAGTGATCACTCCTGGAACAGTAATGAACGCATCATCTGTTCAAGCTAAAGAAAATAATTACATTGCAGCAGTATTGAAAGTGGATGAGTCTTATACGCTGGCTTATACGGATTTAACCACTGGAGAATTAAAAGCAACTAAGTTACATTCTCAAGAGGAAATCAAAACAGAGCTGCAGTCATTGAAAATCAAGGAAGTTTTATTTGAAAAAAATCAAGATCCGGTTCTCGTTGAAAAATTAGAGACAGAACTAGATATTCTTGTGTCCTTGATATCAATCGAAAGCTTTGAGATAACGGCACTAGAAGAATTGAAAAAAGAGTGCACGGACAAACAAATTCATCCGGTAATCGACCTTCTACTGACTTATTTGATCAAAACTCAAATGCGCAGTCTGGATCATTTACAACCAGCGCAGCAATATGAAACGTCTCATTATATGATTTATGGTCAAGAAGCCCGCCGCAATTTAGAATTATCAACTTCTTTAAGAGACGGATCAAAGAAAGGTACGTTACTTTGGTTACTCGATGAAACCAAAACAGCTATGGGTGGGAGAAAGCTGAGACAATGGCTGGAAAAGCCATTAATTTCTAGAAAAGCGATAGAAAATCGGTTAAATATCGTGAGCGTTTTGATCAATCATTTCTTTGAAAGAACAGATTTAACAGATACGCTGACGAGTATTTACGACCTTGAACGACTAGCTGGAAGAGTTGCCTTTGGAACAGTAAACGCACGTGATCTGATTCAGTTAAAAAATTCTTTGAATCAAATTCCGAAATTGATTCAAATTATAGAAGGAATGAACGCGAATCATGAATGGGATAATTTACTTAAGCAACTTGATCCTGTAGAAGAAATTGCGGAACTGATTGAAACAGCAGTCGAGGAAGAGCCGCCTTTGTCTATTACAGATGGTGAAATCATTAAATTGGGATATCAAGATCAGCTTGATGAATATAAAGATGCTATGATCAATGGTAAGAAGTGGATCGCGAATATGGAAGCAGAAGAGCGAACACTGACTGGTATCAAAAATCTGAAAATCGGCTTCAATAAAGTTTTTGGTTATTATATCGAAGTGACTCGATCCAATATTGATAAAATTGATGAACAGAGATATCAAAGAAAGCAGACCTTAACGAACGCGGAACGTTATAGCACACCGGACTTAAAAGAAAAAGAAGCGTTGATTTTAGAAGCAGAAGAAAAATCCAAAGCGCTTGAATATGAGTTGTTTATTGAAATTCGTGAACAAGTAAAAAAACAAATTAAAAGACTACAGAAACTAGCTAGTATTGTTGCTGAAATTGATTGTCTTCAGTCATTCGCTTGTATCAGTGAAACTTATGATTACGTTCGTCCAGAATTCAACACAACGTCTCAAGATATTTTGATCAAAGAAGGGCGCCATCCTGTTGTAGAAAAAGTAATGAAAGAACAAGTCTATGTGCCTAATGATATTGAATTAGAAGGAGACACAGACATTCTTCTGATTACAGGACCGAATATGTCAGGTAAAAGTACCTATATGAGACAATTGGCTTTGACGGTAATTATGGCTCAAATAGGCTGTTACGTCCCAGGAGAGTACGCTAAACTGCCGATATTTGATCGTATCTTTACACGTATCGGAGCAATGGACGATTTGATTGGTGGACAAAGTACATTTATGGTCGAGATGATGGAAACAAATCATGCGATAGAGTTTGCCACAGATAAAAGTTTACTACTGTTCGATGAAATTGGACGCGGAACCGCAACCTATGACGGAATGGCTCTCGCAGAAGCCATCATAGAATATGTTCATGATAAAATTGGGGCTAAGACGTTATTTTCTACCCATTACCATGAGTTGACCGTTTTAGAAGACCGATTGGATCATTTGAAGAATATTCATGTAGGCGCTGTAGAAGAAAATGGACAACTTGTGTTCCTTCATAAAATGCTTGAGGGCCCGGCTGATAAAAGTTACGGTGTTCAAGTTGCGAAACTAGCAGGACTACCGGACACTTTGATTGACCGTGCTTCAGGGATATTGACTGAACTGGAACAAAAACAAGCAGGACTATTCGACCAAACTACGGAAAAAGAAACTGCCGGAACGCCTTCTCAGAAACAAGAAAATAACCAAAAAGTTCAGGAAACACTTGATGAGCAATTGTCTTTATTTGTATCCGAATCGACTGAGAAAGAAATAGCTACCATAGAGAAGATTAAAGCTACCAATATTATGAACTTGACACCGCTGCAAGCAATGACATTACTGAATGACTTACAAGAAAAACTGAAATAAATACCCATCTGAATGGAGAAAGGAGCCAGATAAATGTCCCAGATCAAAATCATGTCTTCTATTTTAGCCAACCAAATAGCAGCCGGTGAGGTCATTGAAAGACCGGCATCAGTTGTAAAGGAACTGGTGGAAAACTCAATTGATGCAAAGAGTACAAAAATCGATATCTACGTAGAAGAAGCTGGGCTTAAATCTATTCAAGTGACAGATGATGGAGAAGGCATCCAGTCAGATGAGGTTCAAAAAGCATTTGAACGTCATGCAACCAGCAAACTGATTTCAAATGAAGACCTTTTTCGTATCAGAACACTTGGATTCAGAGGAGAAGCTTTACCCAGTATTGCTTCAGTCTCTATGGTCACCATTGAGACTTCTCAGCAAAATCTCCCAGGTAGAAAAGTCGTGTTGAAAGCAGGAGAAATCATTGAGAACCAGCCTTCTTCTTCTAGAAGAGGAACAATGATTAGAGTTGAAGAACTGTTTTTCAATACACCTGCTCGACTCAAGTACGTCAAAACACTTAAAACTGAACTAGCGCACATCAGTGATACAATCAACCGAATTGCGTTATCTCATCCCGAAATTAGTTTCAGATTGTTCAGTGACCAAAATCAGTTGCTGAAAACAGTAGGTAATGGAGATGCGAGACAAGCCATTGCTGGTGTATACGGTGTAGATGCTGCTAAAAAGATGAAAGCCATTGAAGCGTCAAACTTTGACTTCACTATTTCAGGTTATGTTTCATTACCTGAACTGACCAGAGCAAGTAAATCTTACTTGACACTTGTCGTCAATGGTAGACACATCAAGAACTATGCGTTGTCCCAAGCAATCGTAGATGGATATTCTTCCAAATTGATGGTAGGCAGATATCCTCTAGCTTTGGTCAATATAGAGATGGATCCATTGCTGTTAGACGTTAATGTACATCCAACGAAACAACAAGTCAGGATCAGTAGTGAAAAAGAACTCAGTCAACTGATCAAGGAGGCCGTTGGGGGACTGATGCAGTCTCAACAAAGAATACCTAATGCGTTAGGCAATATTCATTCCAGTAAAAAAGAAAATAACCAGAATAAGATAGAACAGACGACGTTCAATTGGCAAGAAAGTATGGACTCAAAAAAACCGACTGAAAGTAAGAAAGCTCTTTTCAGAGAACCTGTCAAAGAAGTAGAAGCCCCATTTGCCGAAAAAAATGAACCGACTGCTTACCCTGTTGAAGGTCATTACCGATATCAAAGCCGTCAGGATATTCGTGAGGATAACCAGTACGATCCGAAGTACACAGCAGTAGATTTATCTGCAGAGGAGTCTGTGATACCAGAAGAGAACCATGTTCTTGAATCTCCACTCAAGACAGCAGATAGAGTGCTCAAAGAAGCAAAATCAATGCGTGAATTTCCACATCTAGAGTATGTTGGTCAAATGCATGGGACCTATTTATTTGCTCAAAATGAAGACGGACTCTATATTATCGATCAGCATGCGGCTCAAGAAAGAATTAAGTATGAGTACTACAGAAAAGAGATCGAAAAAGATGGAACGGTTCAGCAGGAATTACTCGTTCCGATCGTGCTTGAATATCCTTCAAATGATGCCATTACCATTCGAGAGCATACAGATAAACTGTTGAAAGCGGGGCTTGAATTAGAGGAATTTGGTCAGAATAGTTTTCTGATTCGTCGTCATCCAGCGTGGTTCAAAGCAGGACAAGAAGAAGCAATCGTGCAGGAAATGATTGATTTTCTACTTGAGAAGAACGATTTATCTGTTGCTAAATTCAGAGAAGCTACAGCTATTATGATGAGTTGTAAACGATCAATTAAAGCGAATCATTATTTAAATCCTAACGAAGCAAGAGTTCTGATACAAGACTTGAAAGAAACAGAAAACCCCTACAACTGTCCCCATGGGCGTCCGGTTCTGGTACAAATGACAAATAATGACATGGAAAAAATGTTTAAAAGAATTCAAGACCCGCATTAGTAAAAAAACGAGCGGATTACCTTTAATTTTGCACGATATATTGGTACAATGTAGGTTAACAGGAGGGATAGTATCATGGCAAAACAATTTTCAGATGAAGAGTTAAAACAGCGTTTAACTAGAGAACAATACGAGGTCACTCAAAACAGTGCAACTGAACGAGCGTTTACTGGTGAATACGATGATTTTTATGAAGATGGAATTTTTGTAGATGTTGTAAGTGGTGAACCACTATTTTCTTCTAACGATAAATATGATGCTGGTTGCGGTTGGCCTTCATTTTCAAAACCAATCCAAAAACGAGGCGTTAAAGAATTAAGAGATTCTACTCATGGCATGGAAAGAATAGAAGTTAGAAGTAGTGAAGCAGATTCTCACTTAGGACACGTATTTACAGACGGTATACCAGAACAAGGTGGTTTGCGTTACTGTATCAACTCTGCAGCGATGAAATTTATTCCTAAAACTAAACTAAAAGAAGAAGGATACGAAGAGTATCTGTCTGAATTTAACGCATAAAGAAACGATTCCCAGCCCCTAGGAAGATTTTATGGGCTGGGTATTTCTATGTTACAATAGATAAGAAATTAGCTGAAAAGGGGAACTTATGTGTACGAATACATAAAAGGGATCATTACACACATTTATCCAAGTTATCTTGTAATCGAAACGAATGGGATCGGATATCACGTTTTAATGGCGAATCCTTTTCGGTATACCGATTACCATAATCAAGAAGTCCAATTGTATTTATATCAAAATGTTAGTCAAGATGATATCAATCTTTTCGGATTTAAAACGCACGAGGAGAAAGGTCTTTTCTTGAAGCTGATCAACGTTTCAGGAATCGGACCGAAAAGTGCACTGGCTATCTTAGCTAATGAAAATCATAGAGGGCTTATTCAGGCAATCGAACAAGAAGATGTGAAATTCTTGCAGAAATTTCCAGGTGTTGGCAAGAAAACAGCTTCTCAGATCGTACTGGACTTGAAAGGAAAGTTATCTGAATTAAGTATCGATCAGTTTACTGGGCAACTTTCAGAGGAGTTGTCATTTGAAGAAGATAATGGAAACCTTTCTTTACAGGAAGCTACAGAAGCCTTAATAGCTCTAGGGTATTCTAAGAGAGATGTCGTAAGAGTTAAAAAGTCTTTAGAAGCTATGGGACAAACAACTACAGATGCCTACATTAGAGAAGGCTTGAAATTATTAATGAAATAATACGATAAAAAGGAGGTGCAGTAGTGGAGAGTGAAGATAGATTGACGTCGGAAGAGTTATTGAGTGCATCAGAAGGCTCTTTGGAAAAGTCCTTGCGTCCGCAATATTTCGATCAGTATATTGGCCAAGATAAAATCAAACAAGAGCTTTTGATTTATATCGAAGCAGCAAAGAATCGTGAAGAAGCTTTAGACCATGTTCTTCTTTATGGACCGCCGGGACTCGGAAAGACAACAATGGCAATGGTTATAGCAAACGAAATGAAGTCAACAATCAGAACAACGAGTGGACCGGCTATAGAGAAACCGGGAGATCTAGTTGCGCTATTGAACGATTTAGAGCCAGGTGGAATTTTGTTTATAGATGAGATTCATCGGCTACCAAGAGTCGTTGAAGAGATGCTTTACTCGGCAATGGAAGATTATTATATCGATATTATTATTGGCCAAGGAGAAACAGCCCATCCAGTGCATTTCCCCTTGCCCCCATTCACTCTAATAGGTGCAACAACGCGTGCCGGAACACTATCTGCACCTTTAAGAGATCGCTTTGGAATCCTATCGCATATGGAATATTATGATGAACAAGACTTAAAAGAAATTGTGGAGCGTACGGCAGACGTATTGAATACACAAACAGATGAAACAGGTGCAATCGAACTTGCTAGAAGATCAAGAGGAACACCACGTATTGCAAATCGATTGTTGAAGAGGGTACGCGATTATGCTGAAGTCGTCGGTGAAGGCATCGTTAATGAAGACATTGCTTCTAAAGCTTTGGATTTATTGAGAGTCGATAGCCATGGTCTAGATACTGTTGATCAGAAACTACTGATGACAATGATTACTCTATATAATGGTGGACCAGTTGGATTAAATACATTGTCTGCAAACATTGGTGAAGAGATGGAGACGATTGAAGACATGGTGGAACCTTATCTCTTGAAAGAGGGATTCATTCAGCGAACACCTAGAGGTCGAATAGCAACAGCTAAAGCCTACCAACATTTTGACTTACCTGAAAAACATCTTTAAAGCATCATAGAATAAAAAGGAGAGAAAATTGTGATGTTAACTACAGAAGACTTTGACTTTAATTTGCCAGAAAGCTTGATTGCACAAACCCCGCTTGAAGATAGATCTTCCTCAAAAATGATGGTCCTTTCTACTTCAGATCAAACTATTAAAGATCAGAAGTTTGAAGATATTATAGACGAACTGCAAGCTGGAGACGCCTTAGTTATGAATAATACGCGCGTACTACCTGCCCGGTTACATGGAGAGAAAGAAGAAACTGGCGCTCACATTGAACTACTACTTTTGAAAAATACAACAGGGGATAAGTGGGAAACGCTTGCCAAGCCAGCTAAAAAAGCTAAAGTAGGGACAAAAATTCTTTTCGGAGACGGTCGATTAGTCGGAATTGTTCAAGAAGAGTTAGAACATGGCGGAAGAATCGTGGAGTTTTCTTACGAAGGGATTTTCTTAGAGACCCTAGAATCTCTTGGTGAAATGCCTCTACCACCTTATATCAAGGAAAGATTAGAAGATCAAGACAGATATCAAACCGTTTATGCAAAAGAAAATGGATCTGCTGCAGCACCAACTGCTGGTCTACACTTCACAAAAGAAATCATCGAAAAAGTTGAAGCGAAAGGTGTAAAGATTGTTTTCTTAACCTTACATGTTGGGCTTGGAACATTCCGTCCAGTTAATGTAGAAAACTTAGATGAACATAAGATGCATGAAGAATTTTACCAGTTATCTGCTGAATCCGCTCAGACATTGAATGATATTAGAGAAAACGGTGGTAAAATCGTTGCAGTAGGAACCACTTCTATTAGAACGCTTGAGACCATTGGAACGAAATTCAATGGAAAGCTTGAAGCCGATAGTGGATGGACGGACATCTTTATCGCACCTGGTTACCAGTTCAAAGTGGTGGACGCCTTTTTGACAAACTTCCATTTGCCAAAATCTACATTGATTATGCTAGTCAGTGCGTTTGCTGGAAGAGAATTTGTCTTGAAAGCATATAATCACGCTGTTGAAGAACAGTACCGCTTCTTCAGTTTTGGGGATGCTATGTTTTTAAAAAAGTAAAGAAATTAAATTAAAAGAAATTGAGGGTTACAATGATAGATCATCCGATAAAGTATCATTTAGAGAAAAAAGAAAAACATACAGGAGCAAGACTTGGGAAAATCGAGACGCCACATGGAACTTTTGAAACCCCTATGTTCATGCCTGTTGGAACACTTGCAAGTGTCAAAACGATTGCGCCTGAAGAGCTAGAAGAAATGGGTGCAGGTATTATATTGAGTAATACGTATCATCTCTGGCTAAGACCAGGAGAAGATATTGTAGAAGAAGCAGGTGGATTGCATGAATTCATGCAATGGGACAAAGGCATTCTAACGGATTCAGGCGGTTTTCAAGTGTTTTCCTTATCTGATATGAGAGATATCAAAGAAGAAGGGGTTCATTTCAGAAGTCACCTTGATGGTTCAAAATTATTTTTGTCTCCAGAGAAGGCTATTCAAATTCAAAATAGTCTTGGATCTGATATTATGATGAGTTTTGACGAATGTCCACCATTTGATGAAAGCTATGACTATGTAAAAAAATCTGTGGAACGTACATCAAGATGGGCAGAAAGAGGCCTTGAGGCGCATAAAAATTATGACAGACAAGGATTATTTGGGATTGTTCAAGGTGCAGGTTTTGAAGACTTGAGAAAGCAGTCGGCAAAAGACCTAGTTAGTATGGACTTTTCCGGTTATTCAATCGGTGGACTTTCGGTAGGCGAGCCTAAAAAAGAAATGTATCGTGTTTTGGACTTCACAACACCATTATTACCTGAAGACAAGCCACGTTATCTCATGGGGGTTGGCACACCAGATGCCTTAATAGAAGGTGTAATGAGAGGCGTTGACATGTTTGACTGTGTATTACCTACTCGAATTGCACGAAATGGCACAACAATGACGAGTAAGGGTAGAGTTGTGATCAAAAATGCTCAATATGCCAGAGATTTTGGACCACTTGATGATAAGTGTAATTGCTATACTTGTCGCAATTATTCTAGAGCGTATATTCGTCATTTGATTAAATCGGATGAAACGTTTGGCCTTCGACTGACAAGCTATCATAACTTGTACTTTTTATTAGATTTAATGAAAAAGGTGCGCCAGGCGATCAGAGAAGACAATCTTCTTGAATTCAAAGAAGCCTTTTTTGAAGAGTATGGATACAACAAACCGGATGCTAAAAACTTTTAATTCGATTCAAACTTATGTAGCATTCGCTTACAAAATCTGATAAGGTAATAGGTGTCGTTAATGTTTAAATTTATTTAAACATCTAATCACTGCCTAAACGAACTAGGCTAAAGAAATAAAAAACATTTAAATTATCAGGGCTTTAAGCGACTCACAGTCTATGATAAAGAAATGAATAATGGAGGAAATAACATGGAAGCAATATTTGGATCAGTTTTACCTTTTGTTTTTATTATCGCAATTGCATACTTCTTGATGGTAAGACCGCAACAAAAACGAGCAAAAGAAGCTCAAAACATGCTGAATTCATTACAAAAAGGTGACTCTATCGTAACAATCGGTGGACTTCACGGCGTAATTGATGAAGTTGATTCAGAAGGAAAGACAGTTGTTTTAGACTGTGAAGGCATTTATTTAACATTTGAACGTCGTGCGATTTCTCGTATCGTAACAAAAGTTGATAGTGTCCAAACGACTGCACCAGAAGAATTAGGTACGAATACACCCGATTCAACTGATGAAGAAGAATTATAAACCGATAACTCAGTAATAAAGGAGGTACCTTTTGGACTTTCAAACGCAGACTTTTATGAATTATGAGGTTTGGCTGAAAATGAAGCAGGAGGAATTTTCAAAGAATGGCTATGATCAAGTCACGATCGAAGATCTTTGGAAATATTGCAATACTTTTCTGTGGAAACACATTCGTCCCGAGAGGTACCATGAAGAAGTAAAAGCCATTATGGGTATCGGACTGAATGATTACTTCAACTACGCTTCGCTTGAAGCTCAAGTTTATAATGTCTCCTCTCTTGATGAGATGGATTTTGGAGATATACTGAGATCATAAAGAAAAAGACAGAGGTGGGTGCGCTCATTCTCTGTCTTTTTGTTTGTCGTTTTACTAGATGTAACAATATAGTCTAAAACACAATGCTACTTGAAGGGAATTTCTAGTATAATCATTTTAGTAGATACTTTAAATTTTAAAGGTAAGATTAAAGGGTATAAAGTAATAAATGTGCAAATTTCGAACTCGGGTAAATGAACTAAAGAGGTGAACCGATGAAATATGGTATTCTAACTTTTGATGAACCTGAGAGGGATACATCTAGAAAAATCATTCATATTGATATGGATGCATTCTATGCTTCTGTAGAAGTTAGAGAAAATCCTTCTTTACGAGGTAAGCCAGTTATTATTGCTAGGCATCCAAAAGAAAATGGTGGTAGAGGGGTCGTGGCTACGGCTAGCTACGAAGCTAGAAAATTCGGAATTCACTCAGCTATGAGTGCTCAAAAGGCTTACGAACTATGTCCAGATGGGATATTTGTTTCTGGGAACTTTGAACTTTATCGTTCTATATCAGAAGAGATTCGAGCAATATTCAAGCGGTACACGGATTTAATTCAACCGCTATCTCTTGATGAGGCTTATCTTGATATAACTGAAAATAAGATTAATTTAAATAGTGCGACGTTAATTGCACAAAGAATTCAAAAAGAAATTTATTACGAACTAGGCTTGACTTGTTCAGCAGGCGTATCCTACAATAAATTTCTCGCAAAACTAGCCTCTGACTTTAAAAAGCCTTCAGGCATAACCGTTATTCCACCAGATGATGCTCATGGGTTTCTAACGAGTTTGCCCATTGAAAAATATTATGGTGTAGGAAAAAAATCAGTAGAAAAAATGCATGCACTAGGAATTTTTAACGGACAAGACCTGTTTGATCAGGATGAGATGGAACTTGTTTCTCATTTTGGTAAAATGGGCCATTCTCTTTACCGTAAAGTTAGAGGGATTGACGACAGTGCGGTAGTCGCTGATCGAACGCGTAAATCGGTCGGTAAAGAAAAAACATTTTTAGATGATCTGAAATCAGAGGAAGAAGTAACCCGGTCTCTTCGCCAAATCGCCAATCTTACTTTTGCATCTTTGAAAAAGAGTCAAAAGCACGGTAAAACAGTTGTACTCAAAATTAGATACAATGACTTCAGCACGCTTACAAGACGCAAGACATTTCCTGAATATATTCAAGATGCAGACGAACTTTTTGTAAGTGCGCTAAGGATTTTTGAGGAAGAAGGTTCAGTATCAAAAGGGATTAGACTTCTAGGAATCACGGTCACTAGTTTAGATTCTTTACTGTTTGAAAATATTCCGTTAAAACTTTGGGATAGACAAAAGACTAAAAATGAAAAGGAAACTGCAGATGGCGACGAAGCATGAACAAATTTTAAATTTTATCGAGTCAATCTCAATAGGAGAAAAGCTATCGGTCAGGTTGATTGCGAAAGAACTGAAAGTCAGCGAAGGAACAGCTTACCGGGCAATTAAAGAAGCCGAGAATAGTGGCCTAGTTACAACCATACCACGTGTTGGAACGATAAGAACCGAATCAAAAACAGAAGGAAATATTGAAAATCTGACTTTTGAAGAGATTTTAAAAATCATTGATGGAGAATTATTAGGTGGTAAAAAGGGATTAAATAAAACCTTAAATAAATTTATCATTGGTGCGATGACAGAGAGTGCGATGCTCCGTTATATCACGGAAGAATCACTCATGATTATCGGAAACAGAGAGTCCGCTCAAAGATTATCTCTTCAAAACGGCGCTGCTGTTTTAATAACTGGTGGATTCAGAGCAGATCAAGAAATTATTGATTTATCGAACAAATTGTCTCTTCCAGTCATGACGACTTCTTACGATACCTTTACAGTAGGTGCGATGATCAACCGTGCGATGAGAGATCAGTTAATCAAAAAAGAAATCATGCTGATTGAATCCATCTATACACGTTTAGAGCATACTCATTACTTAACAACGGATGATACGGTATACGATTACCGTATTGCCAACCAAAGTAGTCAGCATACAAGGTACCCGGTCATCGGACTCAATGACCGATTAGTTGGAATCGTGACGGCTAAAGATATTATTGGCAAAAAAGATACCGTCTTAATCAAAAATGTCATGACAAAAAATCCGGCATTTACAACAAATCATATGAGTGTGGCGAGTGTGGCACATACGATGATCTGGGATGGGCTAGAAGTTATGCCTGTCGTCTCAGAAGAAAAGAAATTATTAGGGATTGTATCTCGCCAAGATATTATGAAAGCAATGCAGTCCCAACAGCGACAACCACAGACTGGTGAAACGATAGCAGATCAGATCAATCAACTGATCAAGGAGAAGAACTCTGAAGAGTATGCTTTTAGCGTAACGCCACAGATGACAAATGGTATGGGAACAATCTCTTTTGGGGTGTTAAGTGAGATTGTTACTGAAACAGCTTATTTAAAACTTTCTCGGCAGAACAAAAGAAATATCGTGGTGGAACAAGTTCAGCTACATTATCTGAACTTGATACAAATCGGTAGCACATTAACAATCAGACCAACTGTTTTCGACAAAAGTAGAAGATCGGCTAGACTAGATATCGAAATCTATTCGGAGAGCGGATTGTCCGCCAAAGCGATCGTTGTTTGTCAACTCTTACAGAAAATTAAATAGTACAGGATTGGAAGGGAATTTAAATGACTTTAATATCAATGAATACAGCGGACTACGACACGAAATTAGAAATATTGAATACTATTAAAAAGTGGGAGACGATTATCATTCATCGTCACGAAAGACCTGATCCAGATGCACTTGGATCGCAGTGTGGACTAGCTGAACTCATTAAAGGCACCTACCCAGATAAAAAAGTCTATACAGCTGGTTTTGATAATGACAATCTAGCTTTTTTACAAAAAATGGATCCACCAAAAAAAGAAGACTACGCTGATGCATTAGTGATTGTAACGGATACTGCTAATGTCAAAAGAATAGACGGTAAGGCATATGATTTATCTGAGAACTGGATCAAAATTGATCATCATCCATTAGATGATTCTTATGGGGATATTGAGTGGGTTAATACAAAAGCAAGTAGTTGTAGCGAAATGATTGCTGACTTTTGGCTGACATTTAGAGATGAACTGGTCATGACGACAGAAGCAGCGAGATTATTGTATGCTGGGATTGTTGGAGATACGAATCGATTCTTATACAGTGGAACGTCAAGTTATACAATGCAAATCAGCGCAGAACTCATGAACTTTCCATTTTCACACACAGCATTAAATAATAAAATGAATGTCATCAAACCACCAGTTGCTAAATTGATGGGGTATGTATTGGAAAACTTTTCAGTCAATGATCAAGGCGTAGGGCATATCATACTGACTCAAGAGACTTTGGAGAATATGGATATTGGAGATAAGGATACAAATGGTATCGTTTCTCTTCCAGGATCCATTGAGGGCGTGAAGGCTTGGGGGATATTTGTTCAGCAAGTGGAAGGTCACTACCGTTGTAGATTGCGTTCAAAAGGGCCTGTTATCAATGAGATTGCAAAACAACATGACGGCGGAGGACACCCGCTTGCAAGTGGAGCTAATGCAAAAGATAAAAGTGAAATTGAACAGATTTTAGGACAAATGACGGAAGCAGCTGAACAGTGGACACCAGAAGCTTTATAAATCAGTCTTTAGACGGATGATTCTAAATCAGTATGCAGGTACGATAAGATGAAACATTCTTTACCTAAGATGATCAAAAGATAAAAGGAAATCGTCTGATATAACCACAGTGAATATTCAACGAATAAATGGGTATCAATGTGGTAACAAAAGATATTGAGGGAAAAATCATGAAAAATCAGAAGTTCAAGCAGCAACTCAAAAACAAGTCACGTTCTTTTTGGATCTGGTTGAAGCCAATTCTATCTCGTTTAATGATTCGACTGCGTCGGACTTGGAAAAAATACCATTTAACCAAAAGTCTGATTCTATTTGGACTGACGGTTTCATTGGTTTTCAGTATCTATCTAGCTTATTTGGCTAAAACAGCTAATGTAAACGCACTTCGTGCAGGACTAGAACAGACGACGACAATCGTTGATGTTCAAGGAGAAGCAGCAGGTACGTTGTATGATCAAAAAGGAACATTCGTAGAATTGGAACAGATTTCACCAAATATACAAAATGCCGTTACATCTACTGAAGACCAAAGATTTTATGAGCACCGTGGATATGATATTAGAGGGATCGGAAGAGCCGGTATTAAATTTTTAACAAGTGGTAGAATTTCTGGCGGCGGAAGCACCATTACACAGCAGTTGGCTAAAAATGCGTATTTATCTGCAGATCAAACGCTTATCAGAAAACTGAGAGAATTATTTTTAGCTATAGAGATTGAGAAACACTATAGTAAAGAAAATATATTGGAAATGTATTTGAACAATGCTTATTTTGGTAATGGGGTCTGGGGTGTTGAAGATGCTTCTTACAAGTATTTCAATAAATCAGCTGCTCAACTAGATGTAGCAGAAGCGGCTACTATTGCAGGAATGTTAAAAGCTCCATCAAATTATAATCCGATTGATCATTATGATCGAGCGATTGATAGAAGAAATGTTGTTTTAAGCTTAATGGTTGATACGGAAAAGCTCACAGAACAAGAAGCTCAGACGATTAGTCAGTCAGGATTAACACTCTCTGATGGCTTTGCAGACGAAGATGGATACCGTTATCCTTACTACTTTGATGCTGTGACAAATGAAGCTGTTTATCGCTACGGTATAGCAGAAGAAGATCTACTAAATAATGGATATACGATTTATACTTCGTTGAACCAGACCTATCAGCAACAGATGGATACAACTTACCAGAATAGTGCATTATTTACGGATGCAACAGACGGAACAGTCGTCCAAAGTGCTTCAATAGCGATTGATCCTTTAACAGGAGGCGTCAATGCAGTTGTCGGTGGAAGAGGAGAATATACTTTCCGGGGACTTAACAGAGCAACTCAAATGAAACGCCAACCCGGGTCAGTGATCAAGCCGTTAGGTGTTTACGTTCCAGCCCTTGAGAATGGCTATGAAATTGATTCAATGTTACAAGATGAATTGACATCATATGGAGAAACCAATTATCAACCTACTAATCTATCAGGAACATATGCTGGCGAAGTGACCATGTACAATGCACTGTCAAATAGTTTGAATGCTCCAGCAGTCTGGTTACTAAACGAGATTGGCTTGAACAAAGGTGTAAATAAATTAAAAGAATTTGGTTTACCTGTCAGTGATAAAGATATGCACCTAGGGGCTATTGCACTTGGTGGAATGGATCAAGGCGTTTCTCCGATGCAGATTGGGAGTGCCTATGCAGCTTTCGCTAATGGAGGAAGGCGTATTGACCCTTACTTTATTACAAAAATTGTGGATGCTACAGGAGCGATTGTCGTAGACCATACGAGACCAAAAGAGAAGCGCGTCATGTCGGAAAGTGTAGCGGAAGAGATGAATAGAATGCTGCTGAATGTATATTCTTCTGGTACAGCACGTAATAACCAACCAAACGGATATAAAGTTGCAGGGAAGACCGGTACAACTCAAACATCTAGTGGAACAGGCTCGACTGATCAATGGATTGTCGGGATGACACCGGATATCGTGGTAACAAGTTGGATGGGATTCGATCAGACGACAGAAGATCACTATTTGACAGATAGTAGCTCACAAGGGATCGGAATGGTCATGAAGTCTGAATTAGAGCGAATTTTACCCTATACAAGCCAAACGGCATATGCTGTAGAAGATGCAAACATAGAAGAAGCAAAAGCCGATAATAATCAAGAACTCATGGAGCAAGTGAACAAAGGAATAGAAGATACAAAAGATATCATTCGCAAAGGATCTTCTTATATCAAAGAAGGTGCTGGAAAAGTAATTGAGTTTTTCAAAAATTCTGTAAGATAATCTAGTTCTTATTCTAAGAGAAAAGTGATTAATACTAGAATGGTATTCGGATTCATGATAAACTAAAATTAGAAAATAATCAGTTAATTATCTGGTTATAAACGAAGGGATGAGAGTATGGCGGTCAATATTTATGACACAGCTAACCAGTTAGAAAGAGAAATAAGAGAAACAGAACAATTTGTAACATTGCAGGAATCTTTCAAAGCAGTACAAAACGATGAAGAAGCTAGTGCAATTTTCAATGAATTCAGAAATGTACAACAAGTACTACAACAAAAACAAATGACTGGGCAAGAAATTACTGAAGAAGAAGCACAACAAGCTCAAGAAATTTCAGGTAAAATCGGAGAGAACGAAATCATCTCTGGTCTACTTGAAGCGGAAAAACAAGTTGGACAAATGATAGACGATATTAACCAAGTTGTTTTGAAACCTGTTCGCGAACTATATCAGTAAAAATTAAAAGAACTTTAAGTGAAAAGAGCTTGCTGAAAGGTGAGCTCTTTTCATTTAGATTTAAAAAGAACATACGTACCCAGAAGATTTGAGAGGATTGAAGAAAGTATGATCAAATTTATTCATGCAGCAGACCTGCATCTGGATAGTCCGTTCTCTGGACTGAAAAGTCTGCCTAAAAAAATTGTGGAGATGATTCAGCAATCCACCTTTCAGTCTTTAGCGAAGATCGTGTATTCCGCAATACATAAGCAGGTAGACTTTGTTGTCTTTTCCGGAGATATTTATGATTTAGAAGATCGTAGTGTAAAAGCTCAAGTGCAATTTAAAAAAGAGATGGAACGCTTAAACAAAGCCAACATACCGGTTTATATCATTCATGGTAATCATGATTTTATTGGAGATGAAAAGCTCCATTTATCTTTACCTGAGAATGTTAAAGTTTTTGATACCAGTGTAGAAACCGTCCGTATGACAACTAAAAGTGGAGAAAGCGTTGCGGTCTCAGGATTCAGTTATGGTGAAAGATGGATCACGGAACGCATGATTACAGACTACCCTAAAAGACACACACAAGTAGATTATCATATTGGCTTATTGCATGGATTTCAAGAAGGGATCAGTAGTGAACATGCACACTATGCTCCTTTCACGCTGAATGAGTTAAAGGAAAAAGATTATGATTACTGGGCTTTAGGACATATTCATGTCCGAAGTAAAGTGTCGGATTTTCCACTAGCTTACTATCCCGGAAACATTCAAGGACGCAATAAAAAAGAAACTGGGGAAAAAGGTTACTTGATGGTTGAGCTTAAAAAGAATGCTTCTGCTCAAATTGAATTTCATGCTAGTGCGTCTATTATATGGAAAAAAGTGATGGTAGATGCCACAGGTCTAAATGATATGGATGCGATTTATAAGTTGATCCAAGAATCTTTGCCGACAGTTGAATCTGAACCAGTTCATTATCTTATCTCACTAGAGTTACAAGTCTCTGAAGACATTAAAGACACATTACTGAAAAAAATTAGCCAAGATCAATTTATTGAAGCACATCATTTTTTCGATGATGCTCAATTTATCTGGATCGCAAATTATAAAGTTTCTCAAATCAAATCAAATCACAATAATTCTGATCTGCAATCACTGTTTCCAGAGGCCTTTCAAGAAGTTCTATCAGAGCTTTCAAAAGAAGAAGCATTCAACGAGTTAACGACAGATTTCTTTGATCAGTCTAAGTTTTCTAGGATATTAGAGGAAAGATCGATAACTTATAGAGAAGAAATGATCAGAGACGCTTTATCAGAGTTGCGCAATCAGTCGATTTAAAAGGAGTAAGAAAAGTTGAAGATTAAAAGTCTAATAATTTATGGATACGGGAAATGGATTGATCAGACCTTTGATTTCTCTAGAGATTTTCATGTCGTCTATGGACAAAACGAAGCCGGAAAATCTACTATTATGTCATTTATTCATAGTATTTTATTTGGCTTTCCAACTAGACATAGTGCACTGCTCAGGTATGAACCTAAAGATAGTAGTCGGTACGGTGGGAAAATCATAATAGAGGATGAACGATTTGGAGTTGTCAGCATTGAACGTGTGCAAGGAAAGTCAACTGGAGATGTGACAGTCCTCATGGAAGACGGGGCAACGGGAAGTGAGGCCTTACTGCACAAAATTTTATATGGTATAGATCGTACCTTATATCAGTCAGTATTTTCTTTTCATCTAAAAGGAATCGAACGTGTTGAAGATATGACAAAAGATCAGATGAACCGTTATTTTCTAAGTGCCGGAGCTTTAGGAACAGAACAATTTCTACAAAAAGCTGACCAGTTCAAGCAAAAAGCAAATGGATTATATAAGCCCACCGGACGTGTACCAAAAATCAATCAAGCACTAAAAGGGCTAGAAGAAAAGCAAGCTGCTATGGAGTTAGCAAAAAGTAAAAACATAGAATACCTGGATCTACTGCAAAAAGTAGAAGGGTTAAAACAAAAGATCGAAGAACAGGAACGCACACAAAAAGATATAAATATAAGAATCCAAAAACTTAAGCAACTTGAACAGAACTTCGAAGTAGTTGAAACAATCAAACAACTCGAAAAAGAAATTGAGCAGTTAAATACTTCTAAACTTAATGAAAATAGTCTTTATGAAATGAATACGATAAATAAACAAATAGAAGATATTCAAAAAGAAATCAGAACTCAGCAAGCATTACTTAAAGGATTCGAAGAGGAATATGAACCGTCTAGTCAATTAATCTTATATCAAGAACATGAGCAAAGCATAGATGCCTTAGCTGTTCAAATTGGTTCGATCGATGACTTGATCAGAGAGCAACAGTATGTTTACAAAGAGTTAGAAAAAGCGGAACAAGAAATCACTAAAAAACGGATACAGCTAGGTTTATCTAATGATGAACAGATTTCAACTGCCCTAACGAAAGCTGAAAAAGAAACTCTAGAAGAATGGCAGCGCAAAATAAATCATAAAGAGAGTGGAATGAATCTACTTAAAGAGAAATTGGCGACTATCGGATTCAAGATCAGTTCTCTTGAAGAGTCCATTGATGAGTTAGAACAAAATCTCTGGTCTAATGAACAATTTAGAAAAGAAGAAGATCACTTTGAAGCAAAACCAGTGACCCATTCGCAGGCTATTCAGTTAACAAAAGAAATGAGTATTCTATTCGTTTCGATAGTATTGATTATAAGTACACTTTTATTGGATTTACCTTTTATGCTCTTGTGGATTTTACTAGCTGGTAGTCTCATAATGGGTAGTATTATCAGCATATGGAAAAAAATGCACAAAAAAGATCAAGATTCCGGACAGATATCCTATGAAGATTATATTCATCAAAAAGAGATCCGCAGACAGTGGCGAGACTATTTATTTAATAGCGACAAACTTGAAAGTGAAAAACAATCCTTACATTCAGAAATCGCAATTCTAGAAACAGAAATTGGAAACATTCAAAGTAGCTGGGCTAAGTTCAAGGAAGATAGATTGTCAGGATATCACACTGTACTATCAACTGTATTGCAATTTGAAGAAATGCTTAGTGAACTTCGTACTAGTGAACGCGCTCGGGATACAGTGCGTGATCACTTGGAAGAATTGAAAACAGTATTATTTCTCAAAACAGAACAGTTTGATCAAGTCTCTGAATTATTTTCCGAAGAAGACACACCTACTGAGAAAGTAACAAAATTCAAAGTGTTTTATCAACAAGTTAAAGAAGAAAGAAATCATTTACAGCAATATATGATCGAGAGTCAAAAAGCGAGAAGGTCACTGAATCGCTCGATTGAATCTGAGAAAGCGATTCTTAGAAAAAAACAGCAACTGTTGCAAGAGGCGGGGGCAGATTCCGAAGAGGTATTTAGGCATTTATATGGTATATTAAAACAAAAGAACGAAAAAGAAGAAAGATTAAAGGTGCTTAAAGAACAACTGCCTGAAAACCATTCTGAGATAAAAGCCGATTCGATAGAAGACATTCGATCTCAAGAAAAACAATTACAACAAGATGTATTGAATATAACTACGGGTATAAAAAACGATACTCAAGAAAAAATAGAAATCGAAGTTCATATCAAAAGACTGGAAGAGGGTGGAGAATATACAACACTACTACAGGAATTTGAAAATGAAAAGAGCCATTTACAAGAATTAGTGAATAGCTGGGTAACCAGTAAATTGGCTTCTAATATAATCGAAAAAACCCTCAAATACGCTAGAAAAGATCGGTTCCCGCAAACAATACTAGATGCTGAAAATTATTTCAGTTATTTAACGCAAGGAAAGTATACTAAAATCGTTATTGATGATGAAACGGTCTTTATATTAGATAATGAAGGTCAGTATTTTAGAGCAGATGAACTTTCAAGAGGAACCGCCGAACCTTTATATGTTGCATTAAGATTAGCCTTTATCAATAATATCAAAGATACTATTCGTATGCCTTTACTGGTAGATGACGGCTTTGTAAACTTGGATTGGACTCGAAGAACACGAATGTACGAATTGTTGAAAGAAATCAGTCAGACAACACAAATCATCTACTTCTCATTTGATGAACAATCTCTTGAATCTCTAGAAGATGGTCAGAAAACGATTTTAACTAAAGTATAAACGAACTATGGATAAAAACCTGAAAGGGAATGAGTATAGTGGAGAAAAAATTATATGAATATCGCATGGATGAGCAAGTGAACTTGTTCTTGTTAATTAAGTCATCAGAAGAAAAGACGACTAGAAACGGAAAGCCTTATCTAGCCTTTACTTTTCAGGATACAAGTGGTGAGATGTCGGCTAATTACTGGGATGCTTCTGAAGAAGATGTTGAAACTTTTCGTTCTGGGGCTGTTGTTAAAGTAAATGGAAAAAGAGAAGAGTATAAAGGGAGCCCGCAATTAAAAATCAATGCGATTCGAGTAGCTACAGAAGGTGAACCAGCGAATCCTGAACTTTACGTTGAAAGAGCACCTATCAAGAAAGAAAAAATGATTGAACAATTCAATAAGGCGATTTTTGACATTACGAATGCGAACATGAATCGAATTGTTCGACATATCATGAATAAGTACCAGAAAGACTTTTTCCAGAGTCCAGCTGCTAAGACTAATCATCATGCTTTTTTAGGTGGTTTGGCCTATCACACAATTTCCATGCTAGGAATTGCTCGTTCGATTGTGGAGCAATATGACTTTTTGGATCAGTCCTTACTATTTTCTGGTCTAATCCTTCATGATGTTGGGAAAGTGGTGGAATTATCCGGACCAACTGCCACAGAGTATACGCTTGAAGGAAAGTTGATTGGACATATTGTGATTGTACATGAAGAAATTTCTAAAGCTTGCCAGCAACTGAAAATTAATGAATCAAACGAAGATGTTGTTTTATTAAAACATATGGTATTGTCTCATCACGGTCAGCTGGAATATGGATCTCCTGTCAGACCGCAAGTTCCTGAAGCAGAAGCCCTTCACTATATTGATCAGATTGATGCTAGGATGAATATGCTTCAGTCAGCAATCAACAAAACAGAAAAAGGGGCATTTTCAGAACGACTATGGGCTATGGAAAATCGATCTTTTTATCGTTCAAACCTTTCAGATAAACTGTAAAAATCAGTATAGCTTCAAATATTATTCAAACTCATGAATAATGTGTAAACATTCTTAGCATTTTAGTAAAAAGCAGGTTTTTATCGCGACATAGGTTTAAAAGTAATCAATGCTGTGGTATATTAATCAAAGTATAGAAGAGTAAAACAAAGTAAATCAATGAAAAGCTGTCATAAATTAGCTTGTATAGATTTGCTAAATGTTTTGATTTTAAAACTTATAGAAGTAGGATGTGTAAAGTAAAATATGAAAAAATGGTTAATCGCTACAATGGCTTGTTCAGGAATATTACTTGCAAGTTGTTCTAATAGCCCAGAAGTGGCTTCTACTGAAAACGGAAGAATTAGAGAAGATGCTCTATATGAACGTATGAAAAATGAAGTAACACAATCTGGTCAAAAATACGGTGAACAAATGCTTCAACAAATGTTACTTGAAGATATTTTAGAAAATGCCCATGGCGATCAAGTGTCAGAAGAAGATGTTGATGCAGAATTTGAATCAGAAGCTGAACAATATGGTGGTGTTGACCAGTTCGAGGAACTGATTGCGAACCAAGGTTTAGACGTTGATGACTTAAAACAAACAATGCGTACATCTTTATTAGTTGAAAAAGCGATTTCTGAATATGCAGATTTCTCTGATGAAGATATTCAAGAAGCGTATGATAACTACTCAGTGAACAACACAATTTCTCATATCTTAGTTGAAGATGAAGATACTGCGAATGATATTATTGAACAATTGAACGATGGAGCAGATTTCAGTGAACTTGTTCAAGAATACTCTACAGATACCGCTTCAGTAGCTAATAACGGTGAAATGGAACTGGTTGAAGGTCAATTTGTACCTGAGTTTGAAGAAGCTGCAAATGCTTTAGAGAATGAAGGAGATGTTACTCAAGAACCTGTTCAATCACAGTTTGGTTACCATGTGATCAAACTAGTGAAAGTCGGAGAAAAAGGCACGCTTGATGAAGAAAGAGAAACGATTGAAGAAAATATGATCGCTGAGAAATTAGCAGATCAAGCTTACGTCCAAGAAGTGATCTCTTCTTTAGTAGCAGACGCTAATGTCCAAATTGCTGATGATGATTTAAGCAATGCAATGAGTGCCTACATGCAACCGGCGACGGAAGAACAGCCAGTTGAAGAAGAAACACCTGCTGATGATGCAACGGATACGGAAGAAAACACAGAAGAAAATTCTGATGAAAATACAGATGAGAACACAGAGACAGATACAGAAGAAAATACAGAAGACTCAGAGTAAATTTCTCTCAGTTTGTAATAAAAAGAAGGCTTGCCAAGTGGCAATGCCTTCTTTTTATGTGTCATTATTTTGCAGTTGTACTTTTAATGTTCACAGTGGCTACTTCAATATCTTTATTAATCTTGTCCGTTTTTCTTTGAATTCTCTCTATTCTTGGTTGTGCTTCATACATATACTCATTTGAAAGAGCTTGAATATCAGTGATGAATTCAGTTTGTAATTTCATTCCTTCGTCAGTTAAATTTTGCATCGCTGCTTTCAAGTCGCTGACTTTATCATTTACATCCTTTACGTGATCGGTAGTATCATCAATATATTTTTTCAGTTTTTCCTGATTTTCTTTACCGGATCTCGGTGTCGTCAATAATCCGTACGTACCTCCTAGAATGATTCCGCTTAAACTACCTAAAATAAAATGTTTCATTTTGTCATTCCCTCCAATGCCTTTATGAGTTCTGATTGTATGTTATCTAATTCTGCGTCAGTATATTGATCAGAATTATCTGACCACTTCAGACCAAAATCATCATCTTCACTATATCTTGGTAATAAATGAATATGACTATGGAAAACAGTCTGGGAAGCGACTGCTTCATTGTTCATTAAAATATTTAACCCTTTAACGTCAGGATTGTGTTCTTTGACAGCTTTTGCCACTATAGGAAGACTTGAAAATACATTTGCTGCTAAATCCTCATCGTATTCAAAAATATTTCGAACTGGTTTTTTTGTAATAATCAATGTGTGGCCTCTAGTAACTTGTGACAAATCCATTATAGCCATCACATGTTCATTCTCAAAAATTTTACGAGCAGGAATTTCTTCTTTTATTATTTTTGTAAAGATACTGTCTGTCATTTTCATTCCTCATTTCGTTTTAACGATCATCCACATGATCTCATGATTTATTCTAGTTTAGCATAGAATCTAGCATTTTAATAAAAAGAAGCCTATTTTCTTCCTCAGCTTTATTTGAACTTATGGTAAAATATAGAGAACTCGAATAGGAGGAAGTTTATATATGAGCTTACAGATACAAAATGTCACAGGAGGCTATACAAGAAGACCTATTCTAAAAAAAGTCTCCTTTGATGTCTCAGATGGGGAATTGGTAGGATTAATAGGGCTTAATGGTGCGGGGAAGAGTACAACGATTAAGCATATTATGGGTCTATTGGAACCTTTCGAAGGCAAAATTACGTTAAATGGGAAAACCATTAATGAAGATAATATAGAGTATAAAAAAAATATTGGATTTGTCCCAGAAACACCTGTTTTATACGACGAAATGACGTTAAAAGAACATATAGAAATAACGGCTATGGCTTACGGTATTGAAAAAGAAGTGGCTTTTAAAAGAGCGGAGCCATTACTTTCTCTGTTTAGATTAAAAGACCGACTGGAATGGTTTCCATCTGATTTTTCTAAAGGAATGAAACAAAAGGTCATGATTGTTTGTGCATTTCTGATAGAACCTAGCCTTTATGTGATAGATGAACCATTCTTAGGATTAGACCCTCTAGCGATAAGAGATTTACTTAAATTGATGGAACAAAGAAAACAAGCGGGCGCATCTATATTGATGTCTACTCACGTTTTAACGAACGCAGAAAAAATCTGCGATTCTTTTGTTATTCTTCATGATGGAAAAGTTTTTGCGAAAGGTAATTTAGAGGAACTTCAATTAGAATTTCAGATGCCTGGAGCGAGTTTGGATGAAATATATGGACGTCTGGCTGACGAAGAGGGTTTTGCAGTATGACGATTCAATCATTGTTCAAACAACGATCCTCTATTCATTTCAAGCAACTTTCAAGGTATATGAAATATGTCTTGAATGATCATTTTGTGCTGGCGTTGTTGCTGGTACTTGGAGCTGCTGGATTTGGATACTCGAATTACGTCCAGACAATTGAACAAGGCGCTATACTACCTCGTTTCATTTTGTTGATTCTTATGGTAGGTGTTGTAACTGGCGGAACAATCACTACATTGATGCAACAAGCAGATGTCGTCTTTTTATTGCCATTAGAATCAGAGGTTATCCCTGTCTTGAAAAAGAGTGTATTGAAGAGTTTGCTAGTATTAGCTTTTCCAGTGGCCTTCGTGTCTGCGGCAGCTATGCCCTTGCTAGTCGCAACACAAGGTATAAAATTCAATGTCTGGCCACTTTTTTTAGCTACGTCAGTTCTTTTTAAATACATTGATTTGAATTTTCAATTTATGAGTTTTTTTCAAAGTGAAGTTTTAAAGAGAAGTCTATATACTCATGCAGGAAAGATGATTAGTTTATTTGGATTTACATTGAGCATATTTGTAGGGGTATCTCTGGGGCTGTTTTTTTCCATAATCATCGTCTTAATACAGTTTATATATAATAAAAAAATGGACCGAGCATCTAATAGATTACAATGGAATGATGTTATCGCAAAAGAAGAAAATAGACAGCAGAAACTTTATCGATTCATTAACTTATTCACTGAGGTTTCTTTTATTGAATCTCATCCAAGACGGTTGAAATGGTTAGACAAAGTCATAAACTTTCAGTCCGGAAAATTTTCGCAACCACATTACTTTTATATTTTAAGATCTTTCTACAGAAATCCTTCCTACAGTGGACTTGTCAGTAGATTGGTTTTAATTAGTGTTTTGATGATTTCATTCAGTACACTGATTGTCTTGAATCTCATGTTAGCGGTACTTTTTCTGTACCTCATTGGTTTCCAATTGATGCCGATTTACCAACAGTTCAAACAAAATTTTTATTTTCAATTGTACCCGATTCAAGAGACTGGTAAAATAAAATCCATCCAGCGTTTAATAACGGAAGTTCTTGCAGTCGTTTTGGTTATTTTTACACTTACCGGATTAACCAAAGATATTTATAGCGGTGCAAGCTTATTTTTAGGTGGTGCGATCTTTATCTTGATGTTTACAAGACTGTATTTGCCTAAGCGTTTAAAACGGATGGAGCAATTTTAATTAGAGAAACGAGGAAAAAGACATGAAAGTAATCTGGAATAGCCAAATTGTTGATCGAGAAGAAGTTAAGATAGACCCAGAAGACAGAGGATACCAGTTCGGTGATGGTATATATGAAGTAGTAAGAGCTTATAACGGTCATTTTTTTGGCTTAGATGAGCATGTCGACCGCCTGTATTCTAGTGCGGATAAGATTGAAATGGTCATTCCTCAATCAAAGGAAGAAATGAAAAATTTGATGGTTAAATTATTGAATGAGAGCGACGTACAAACTGGAAATCTTTATCTACAAGCAACCAGAGGCGTAGCTTCTCCAAGAAATCATGTATATCCTGACATGAGCGTTTTACCAACGATAACTGGAAATGTAACAGCAGTACCCAGAAATGCCCAAAAGATCGAAAATGGTATTACTACAATTACAGAACCGGACATTAGATGGTTAAAATGTGATATCAAGTCGATTAGCCTTCTGGGAAATATCATGGTCAAACACGAAGCACATAAAAAAAATGCTGATGAAGCGATCTTGCATCGTGATGGTATTGTTACAGAGTGTTCTGCCTCAAATGTTGCAATTGTTAAAGATGGTACTATTTATACGCATCCCGATGGAAACTTGATTTTACCGGGTGTGACAAAAATCGTTTGGCTCAAATGTGCAGAAGAATTAGGAATAGAAGTTAAAGAAGAACCTTTTACGTTAGAGCAACTTAAAGAAGCCGATGAAGTCTTTTGTTCAAGTACGACTATTGAAGTAATGCCCATCCATACGATCGATGGAAAAAAAGTGAATGGCGGTCAACGTGGAAAAATCACAGAACAATTAGCAGAAGCATTTAAACTGAAGATAGAAGAAGCTTGCGGAGAACTACTGTAAGATCGAAAATGAATGATGAAGACAAAACGAACAATTAAAATGAACCTGCTCAAACAGCTTATAGAACTGTTCTTAGACTCAAGTAGTCAGTAATCTAGAAAAAGAACGTCTATCCGCTTGACGAGTAGGTCATTTCTTTCTACAATAGAGGAGACAATGCTATCAGGAAAGTGAACGGGCGAATATGGATAATAAAAGGATTGAGTGGATATGGAGTTAGAGAGAGAAACGGGGTGGAAATTACATCCTATAGGTGGAGACACCGGTCAGGCTTATATGGGGACAAAAAATGAAGAAAAGCTTTTTCTAAAGCGAAATTCATCACCTTTTTTAGCAGCACTTTCACTAGAAGGAATTTCTCCTAGATTGATATGGACCAAGAGAATTGGAAACGGAGACGTTTTAACGGCACAAGAGTGGTGCAACGGTCGAAATCTTTTTAAAGACGAAATGTTATCTTCTAGAGTTGCCAAAATACTTAAGAAAGTCCATCGTTCTCAGAGTTTGAAAAGAATGCTCCAGCGTATGGGAGGTCAATCCATCACACCGCAGGATCTTCTAGCAGAGTATCAAGAAAACATTCCAGAAGAACTGGCAGAACACCCGCAATTGAAAAAAGCGTTGGAATGGGTGCAAGATACTAAACTAGATATCATCAAAGATTCTGAAGTGACCGTTTGTCACGGAGATGTATCCAGAAAAAACTGGTTGCTGTCTGAAGAAGATGAATTGTATCTCGTTGACTGGGATTCAGCTGTACTAGCGGACCTTGCATATGATATAGGACAACTATTTAGTCGCTATATCGATAAAGAGCAATGGAATAGCTGGTTGGTTGAATATGAACACGAATTAACAGAATCTTTTATGATGCGGATTCAATGGTATGTCATCATGACATTGTTGATTGATGTCAAGAATGCTCACCGAAAAGGTCAATTTATTAAAATGAACAATTCTATTATTAAGATTGATCAATTACTTTGATTGAAGAACTGATTTAGGTATTATTCGAAACTAGTGAAATTAAATTTATAGGAAAATGGGGATCAGACAATCTTGATTGAATCTGTCCCTATTTTTACGTTAAGGAGAGAATAGAGTTATGCGTTTAAGAAATAAACCAGGAGCTGAAGAGAAATTATTGGAGTATGACCAATATGTTGTAGCTAAACCTGATGAATGGAAAGGGAAGTGGCAAGATCGATTTGAAAAGAAACAGCCACTTCACATGGAAATAGGGATGGGCAAAGGTCGATTTTTAATTGAAATGGCTAAACAAAATCCTCACATCAACTATTTAGGTATCGAATTACAGACTAGTGTAATCGTATCTGCGCTTGAAAAACAAATAGAAGAAGACTTGCCAAATGTTCAATTACTTCAGGTGAATGCACAAGACCTTAAAACCTATTTTGAAAAAGGTGAAGTTCAAAGAATTTACCTAACGTTTTCTGATCCATGGCCAAAAAATAGACATGAAAAAAGACGTCTGACTTACAAAGACTTTTTGAACAGCTATGAAACGGTACTAGATGACCAGGGAGAACTACATTTTAAAACAGATAATCAAGGATTGTTTGAGTATTCACTGATTAGTTTTTCAGAAAAAGGGATGATTTTAAAAGAGTTATATCTGGATCTTCATAATAGTGATGTCGAAGGTAATATTATGACAGAATATGAAGAGAAATTTTCGAAAAAAGGCAATCGCATTTATAAGACAGTGGCTTACTTTCCAGAACAAGGCTAATTAAAGAAAAAAGCGTAACGAATGCGATATAGTGACCCCAAAAAGTTAGACTTTTTTCAGAGCAGATATTCTGCTCTGTTTTTTTATGCTATTTTACACTCGTTTGTATGAGTTCGTCGATACTCGATT
>NZ_JBHSUL010000025.1:0-1794 GCF_042660675.1 Marinilactibacillus sp. GCM10026970 | reverse complement strand
GAGGCTGGGACAAAAGTCCCTTAAAATATTCAAATACAAATAAACCCTGTAAGAATTGTGCTTTTTTACAATCCTTATAGGGTTTATTCTTGTTTATAATCTCTATTTCTTCTTTCTTTTATTATATTTCCGTAGATTATTGGCCATGAATATCAGATTCGTTTCATTTTCTACATTGGCTTTTCCGCGAACTGAAAATCGAGTGAACCTCAAATTGGCCTTCACCTGTCCAAAAGTTGGTTCTACATCAATTTTACGTTTACCGTAAAAACGAACACCTTCTTCTGACGAAAGCTTTTCTCTAATATTTAGTTTTTGTTCCTCGTACTCATAGTTAATGGAAAATGATTTTCTTCCATTTTTGCAGTTTGGATCTGTCGATTTGTAAATATGAGATAATCTTACGAATCCAGAATCTGTTTTTTGTCTACTAACATGACTGTACGCATAAATGGTCCCATCAGGATGTCTATAGATATTTTGAACCTCATCATGAATCCAATTATCTTTATTTCTATCCGAAAGTCTATATTTCTTTTTCAGTTCTTTTTCGTACATACCGTATTTAACCAAGCCAGTCCAACAGGACTGCTCTAAATATTCTAAGTTTTCTTGGCTACCATATCCTGCATCTGCGACAATATAAGTGGATGGTTGAACACACTCAGGAAGAGACTGTACAAATGGGATAAGTGTTCTTGTATCCGTTGGGTTAGGGTAGACTTGGGTATGCAACACAAACTGATTTTCAGTTGCGATTTGAATATTATAGCCTGGCTTCAATTGACCATTCATCATGTGATCGTCTTTCATACGCATGAAAGTGGCATCTTTATCCGTTTTAGAGAAGCTGTTTCGACCATTAAAGGTATCGTAGTGCTCTTCATATTTTTGTTCTCTAGGTATAAAATCTTTTTTCAATCTATTTCTATGTTTCTTCAAAGAGCGACGCTTTTTCTTCAATTGACTGAGTACTTCCTGTTCTTTTGAGTCAATAATTTCTGTCTCAACTTTTTCGAGTTCTTCTTGAAGTAGCTCATGTAATGCTTGAATTTCTTCTTTAGAAAATTCCTGTTCTTGATCTCTTACGACCGCTTGGTCGATTAATGGAGTGATTTCTTCTTCATAATAGTGCATTTCTTTTTCTTTCAATAGACGATAAAACCGGTCAGTAGCTTTTTTCCATACAAAGGTATATTTATTGGCATCTGCTTCAAACTTTGTACCATCTATAAACAACGCTTTTCCTTCAATCAGTTTTTCTTCTTTTAAACGAAGGGAAAATGTGCAATAGAGATCTTGTAAAATATCTTTAGTCACTTTTGAAACTCTGAAACGATTGAGCGTACGGTAAGAGACCATAGTTTGTCCAGTTAACCACTGCATTGCTAGATTTTCTTGCATCATTTTTTCTATTTTTCGACCAGAAAAAATACTTTCTGAATAGGCAAATAATAATGCTTTGAGTAAAACTTTCGGGTGATAAGCCGGACGACCAAAGTCGTTTTCAATTAAGCGATACTGTGATTCATCCAAGTCTTCCACAACTTGATGAATAGAGTAGACGATATGATTTTCTGGTAAATAAGAGTTCATTTCTAATGGCAAGGTTGTTTGGTTCATGGTATATTGAGTATACATAAGGAGCACCCTTTCTATGATGTTTTTGTGGTGATTATATTATATCAAAGGCATGCTCCTTTTGCTTACATAAACAAATAAGATCCACTGGAAAATCTCAAGTAGATTTCCCGGTGGATCTTATTATTTAACTGGGACTTTTGTCCCAGCCTC
>NZ_JBHSUL010000023.1:0-111624 GCF_042660675.1 Marinilactibacillus sp. GCM10026970 | reverse complement strand
AGATACGCCTTTACGATCTTATGTTTAAATTCAAAACTATATTTTGCCATTAAAAAAGACCCCCAGAAGTTAGATTTTAGGTCTAACTTCTGGGGGTCGGCGCATACGCCATAGCCTTTTTGATTAGTATTCTAATGCTTTTAATTCTTCTAATGTAACGTCTTGTTCAACGTAGTTGTCGACCATGAAGCCACTTAAGTTTGAGAATTCTTTGTAAAATAAATCGTAAGCTGTTTTGTCAGAGTTGAAATTGTCTTCGTTCAATTCTAAGATCAATTCTTTTGTTTTTGCTTGTGTGTCGCTATCTAATTCCCAGTTATCAGGTCTTAAACGGCCGACTTCATCGTATTCAGGTTTAGTGCCGTAGATCATTTCACGGTAGATACGATCTTGGTGCATAATAGGTGTTTCGTGCGTGCCTTTTTCTTCCATGATTTTATACAGACCAATACAATAAACAGGGAAGAATGGAATTACAGAACTGGCTTTAGTTGTTACGGCAGTTGCCACAACAATCAATGCTTTACCGTTGATGTCCGTTAATAACTCATTGATGTTTTCAGCTTTTTCATCACAATCAGCTTTAGCACGTCCAAGCGTACCACCACCGTAGTAAGGATGATTCAACTCTGTACCTAAGTATGAGTAGTTGGTTGTTAAGACACCGTCAGAAAGAACGTCAGCTTCTTTTAAAGCCTTCATCCATAATTCCCAGTCTTCTCCACCCATGACTTTAACGGTATCAGCGATTTCTTGGTCAGTTGCAGGATCCAGTGTTTCAGTGTAGAAAGTTTGTTCTTGCATATTGACATTTGGTCCAACAACAGGTTCACCAATCGCTTTAATAGAAGATATATACGTTTCGCCCGTATCGGGATCGTTTCTACGACCACTTGCTAAACTGTAAACCACTAAGTCTACTTTCCCGCCAAATTCGTTTTTGATATAATCAATAACTTCTTGTTTACTTTCATGGCTAAAAGCGTCTTGTACAAAGTTTTTTGCTGCAAGGCCTTCTTTTTCAGCCGCTTCTTTGAACGCAATGTTGTTGTACCAGCCAGCTGTTCCTAAAGAACGCGCACTTTTCGGTCCTTTTTCAAAAGAAACCCCAATCGTGTCTGCACCTGTACCAAACGCCAAGCTGATTCTTGTTGCTAAACCATAACTTGATGACGCGCCAATGATCAATACTTTTTTAGGACCTTTAAATGAACCTTTGTTTTTAACGTAATCAATTTGATTATGTACTTCCTGTTTAAGTCCAATCGGATTGATACCCAAAGCAACGTTTCCTCGAATATTTTGTTTGAATTCTAACATCATTCATTTCCCCCATTAACTTGGTATAGTCCTATGATATCAGAAAAAAGGATTATAGAGATCACTTACTTTTGAAAAAAACGCTTTACTTTGAAATGTTTTTTCTAAGCACATCTTTTGGGGCTTGTCAGTGGCACCGTTTAAGGATATGCTAAGCTTTAATTGCAATATGTAAGCCTTAAGGAGCTGTGTTTTATTTGAAAAAGATTTTGTCTGTTTTAATTTCCCTTCTTTTACTAGTAGTTGCTGTGATTTTGACTTTGGGGATATCTCTTTTAATTAACTATATTCAATATCAACTGTTTGTACCTAATGACTACTTGTTATGGACGTTCAATTCTCCTGGAATGATATTGATTGTTGTTTTAGAAATTTACTTAATATTCGGCTTGTTTTATTTATTTCGTAAAGACTTTAGAAACACCATCAAGCGTAATTTTTTAAATCATATTTTTATAAAACGGTACAAGAAATTCGTAATCAGTTTATTTTTAGGTTTAAATCTTTTTTTACTTTATGTTACTTTAACAGGAGTCACGGTTATTACTTCTGACAAAATTATTGATCATTCTTTTATACAGCCCCAGGGGCAAGAATTTACTTACGAAGATATCGTCAAAATTGAAGCGAGAGTGCATGGTGGAAAGTCGTTTATACCTTTCACACATTCAAGAGGAGAATTTCTTTATCGTTTGGAGTTGAATAATGGGCGGAAAATTTACTTGAATGAAGTTGGAGCAGTTCAAGATAGTGAGCACGAAGTTTTTGTTATTGAAGACATTGACCGAGAATTAGTCAATAGAGGTATCCCGAAAACATCGAGTATGGAGAATTTCGAATTGACGACTGAAGATTTAGCTAAAGTCTATACGGATAGTATTCAACGTATTTTAAAGAACACAACATCTGAATAGTAAGACGAACTTTTAGGCGTGTTCATTGAAGTATGGGAGCGGAAAAAGCTATACTTTAAACGTAAGCAATGAGATAAAGGAGCGATAGAGATGAATGTTCAACCAATAGAAGCTTTATCTGATAATTATATCTGGGTTATGGACGAAAGTAATCGGGCAGTGGTAGTCGATCCTGGCGAATCTGCGAAAGTTTTAGGATATTTGAAAGAGAACCAGTTCAATTTAGAAGCCATTCTTTTAACACATGAGCACGATGATCATATTGGTGGCGTCAAAGAAGTCTTAGCGGATTATCCGGATGTACCTGTTTATGGTCCAAAAGAAACAGAACAACTCAATACACAAACTGTTGAAGACGGGGATACCTTTGAAGTGCTGGATCAAACCGTTCAAGTGTTTAAAACAGCCGGACACTCTGCTGAGCACATTAGTTTTCTGATTGGTAGTGCCTTATTCTGCGGAGATGCTCTATTCTCAGGCGGGTGTGGGCGTGTCTTTACTGGAGATTATCAAGCTCAGTATGATGCCTTACAAGTGTTTAATCAGTTAGATGACGGTATATTTGTTTACGCTGGTCATGAATACACTCAGACCAACTTGCGATTTGCACAGTCCATCGAATCTACAAATGAATCGATTTCTGAAGAACTAGAGCAAGTAAATGCGTTAAGAGAACAAGATGATCCAACATTACCGTCAACGATTGGAAAAGAAAAACGAATTAACTTATTCTTGAAGGCCGATTCAGTGGAAAAGTTCACCGATTTGAGAAATGCACGCGACGGTTTTAGTTGAAAAATAGATAAACGACCGATCAATAGACCTCCATATATGGAAGGTCTATTTTTTTCGAAGTTAATCAGATAAATACTCTGTAAGTATTTTGTATGCTTTTTGTAAATTACAACTTGAATAAATCGAAAGATGATAAGGTGTAAAGTAGCGATTGATTTCGAGGAGGAAAAAAATGAAGATAGTTAAAGGGTTGATGGTTGTGGGCGTTATGGGGGCGCTACAATCTGTAGGAAATAGTGTTGTCTACGCAGAAGATGCGCCAGAGCAACAAGTTTTGCTTGAAGAAGAGACAGCGATTGAAAATGCATTCGAGGACGAAGCACTGCTTCAAGTCATAAGAGAAGCTGTAGAAGCTAACGGACATACAGAACTCTCTTCAGAAACATTAAGTGAAATCACCAAACTGACCAAAGTGCGAGAGCTTGGTATTACTAGTCTGAAAGGTATAGAGTTATTGACAGGATTAGAAGAGCTTGAAATGCGTTCAAATGAAATAGAAGATATTTCACCAATTTCAACATTAACACAATTAAAGAAACTGGACTTAAGAGAAAATAATTTATCTTCCTTAGCAGGCATTGAGCCTTTGACGGCATTAAAAGAACTAGATGTTCGTGGGAGTAGTATTCAGTCACTGGAACCACTCAGTGGATTAATAAACTTAGAAGAACTTGATTTCAGAGACAATACTGTAACGGATCTATCACCTTTAACAGCACTGATACAGTTAAAAGACTTGAGTGCAAGAGGAAATGGAATCGTTGATTTGACACCGATTCAGGGGATGACTGAGTTAGAAGAATTAAATGTACATTCGAATCAAGTAGCGGACTTAACACCTTTGACTCATCTCACAAAGATCAAATCACTTGTTTTGAGAAGAAATCAGATTACCGATATTTCACCGCTAGCTTATTTAACCTTACTAGAGGACTTGAACATAAGAGACAATCAGATTCAAGATATCAGTCCATTAGGAAACTTGGAGAATTTGACCGTTCGTCTAAATCTGGACGGCAATACGGGCATCACGGACTTTTCTCCTATCGCACACTACTATAATGACATTCAAGATGTCGATTTTGTATTGCCGAATCAGGACACCGTTGATCTCGATGACTTGGAACCACTCGCTGGTCAAGAAAGAATGAATAGTCTGACAAACTATATGATTGAATCCAATCAATATATCAAAGATCCTTCCGTTAGAGAACAGAAGCTGAATAATTTAGGAGCTAATCCATTTGCCTTTTACCGGGGGACCGCTGCTTTGTTTTTCCAAGATGTAAAAGATCAAGTCATTCAGATTCCTGACAGTTGGGCACCTTTGAGTCAAGCAAGAACCTGGATTACAGGAGACTTACATGTAGAAAACATTGGGTTCTACGGAAATCGTAAAAAAGAAGCGATTTTTGAATTAAACGATTTTGATGAAGCAGCGATTGCGCCTTTTTACTTTGATTTATTGAACTTTGGTACGAGTGTTTATTTATTAAATGATTCGGCTCCAGGTTTACAGTTGACTCAACCAGAAATTGAATCGGTTTTAGAGTCTTATAGTAGTGCTTATAGATCTGCAGTAGCGAACGTCGTCAATGGGAATATCGATGTTCAAGAACATTATTTTACAGCAGATAACCTTGAAGGATTTGTCGGTAACTATGCAGCGGAAGTCAGTGAAACACCACTAAGTAAGCAGCTAAACAATTGGACGACAATTACAGATGATCGAGTATTTGATTTAACTAATAGTCGCTTAACAGAAGCAACCGCTGAGGAAAAAGATCAGTTGCTGCGTCATTGGGATACTTATTTGAACAGTATAGATTCTGCGATCGTAGAAGAAGTAGGAGAAGATTATTTTGCAATCAAAGATATAGCAAGAAGAACAGATGCTGGTTTAGGAAGTTTAGGCTATGACCGTTTTTATATCTTGATTGAAGGGGCAACAGCTTCAATCAACGATGACATCATTTTAGACGTTAAAGCCCAAGGTCCTTCGGCAGTAGAAGCGTCTGGTTTATTTGATGGAAGTGGTTTTGCGACAGATGCTGAACGAACCATTACTGGTGTTCGTGCACTGCATAACTTCCTAGATATCCACTGGGGAACGTTAGAAACAGAAGACCAGTCATTCTTGGTTAAAGAGCGTACACCGTTCAAAGACGAGATTGGTGCAAGTGATTTCGGTGGAATAGAGGACCTTGAACAATTTGTTCAGATAAGTGCAGAAGTGACGGCTTATGCGCATCTTCGTGCAGCACAAGCGGAAGGAAACAGGCTTTTCTCGAGCACAGTATCAAATTACTTTGAAACTCAAGGCACAACTTTTGATTCGGAATTTGCGGATATTAGTTTGAATTATTACGCTCAAGTATTAGTGGATCACAGATTGTATGCAGAGTTACTTGCGGCAGATGCGTTTAATAGCCCAATAGCAGACGAAATTGTTGAAGTGCCAGTGGAAGAAATTGAAGAAGTACGGAATGAGGAATCTGATCAGTCTGAAGAAGCATTGGAAGATATAGAACAAGAACAACCACTAGTAACGGAAGAACCAACTCAGTCAGTAGAAGAATCAGAAGGAACAGAAGTAGTCGAAGTATCAGAGCCATTAATAGAAAAAGTAGAGCAACGCGAAGAAGCGAGTTCAGACAGACAAGACCGTTTACCACAAACTTCTTATACAAATATCAGGTACAGCTTATATAGCATTTTACTGATTAGTTCAGGGGCAATACTAATTATATTAGATAAAAAAAGAACGAAATTATTATAATAGTCTACTAAGCAAAACAACTTAATACAAGTTGTACCGTAAGTTAAATCGTTCTTGTAATAACGTTTTTCAATAATGAAGTATGCATAAGGGTATAGGTGTGTTTGCTAAATATAAATAAAAGTATCAAAAAAGTTGGTTATTCACTTGTACAAGTGAATAACCGACTTTTTTTGGATTTAGAAAAAACCTAGAATAAAAACTCCATCAATTTTCATAAGAAAAGCGCTCCAATAAGTCGATGGCTCGGAAAAAGAAAAAGCCTAAAATTGCGATACAAAAGATACCCGCAAACATCTCTGGATAATCCATTTTAGTCCAGGCATTGAGTATGAGATACCCTAGGCCAAAGTGAGTAGCGTAATTTTCGGCAAAAAATAAAGATGCCAGTGTAATGCCAATACTGGTACGTAAGCTAACCAAAATATGCGGAAAAATAGCTGGTAGAATCAAATAGCAGATTCGTTGCCAAGAGGTGGAATGGAAGTTGGTCATTGTCTTGTGATAATTTTCAGGAATTCTATTAGCTCCATCCCTCACCATAATGATGACTTGTAGAACAATAATTGAGAAAAGTAGCATAATTTTAGAAAAATTACCCAGTCCCCAAAATAACATGAATATAGGTAAAAAAGCGACTTTCGGTAATGGGTATAAAAAATAAAGCAAAGGAGAGAATACTTGATTGATTTTAGGATAGAGATTTAATAAAATACCTGCTGGGACTCCGATAACCATAGAGAAAAAAAGGGCTGTTAGAATACGCAAGCTACTGGCGCAAGTATGCCAGAGTAACTCTGATCTGATTTCCCACATATTCAGTAGTATAGTAAACGGGTCGGGTATAGCATGATTACGTGCACCCAGATAAAGAAAATACCAAACGAGTAAGTATGATAAGATACCTAGAAACAAAGAACTTAAAAATGATTTGTGAAATCTTTTCATAGGATCCGCACCTGCTTTCTCAACTCTATACAAAACTGGTAGAATTCTATAGAATTTCTTCGATCCTTGATTTGTAATGTAGGATTATCTATGGTCTTTAATTGTTGCTCACTGATTAAAAGAATTTCTTGTCCAAGGTAAACAGCTTCTTCAATGTCATGGGTGACCGTAATCATCGTATGTCCTCTTGTCTGCTGTTCTTTTAACAACAGATTCTGAATGGCTTCTTTTGCTTCTTGATCAAGTGAAGACGTTGGTTCATCCAGCAATAGTATCTTTGGGTCTGTACATAATCCTTGTCCTATAGCTACTCTTTGAAGTTGTCCACCACTTAAAGTAGGGATTTTTCTTTCGAGTAACTCTTCGAGATCTAAAGTTCTAGATAATTCGGTCAGTTTAGGAATCCTTTTATTTTCTGGAATTTTTGCAATTTTCAAAGGAAGGGCTAAAGCATTTGATACAGTAGACCATGGAAATAGCTGATTTTGCTGAAAGACCATCACGATTTCTGAATCTAATATATTCTGATACTGGATTTTTCCAGAAACAGGTAAAAGGATTTTCTTCAATAAATTTAGTAAGGTACTTTTACCAATACCTGAAGGTCCTAGAAGGGTATAGCTTTTATTTTCTTTGAAACTAAAAGTTAAATTGTGAAATATAATTCTACCATCAATACTGTAATCTACGTTATTCACTTCAATACTCATTAAATCAAGACCTTTCAACTAATAATTGTTAGTGTAATTATACACAAACGTGCTATAATATAGAAGTTAAAAAGGAGGATGAAGAGATGTTTGTTGTACTTCTGTTCCATGAAATTGTTCCACGTAAAGAAATCCCTAAATCACCAAGAAAGATTTCAGTGGCAGATAGATACCAAGACGTATTACCAGAAGTCTTATATAATAGTTATGAGAGTTTTTGTGAACAAATGAACTATCTAATCTCAGAAGATTATCATTTTCTGAAATTAGATGAGATCAAACAGTTCTATGAAGAAGGATCAAGTATGCCTGAAAAATCTGTGCTAATTACGTTTGATGATTGTTTTCAATCTCAGAAAAGGTATGCTTATCCATTTTTGAAAAACAACAGCATTCCTGCAGTATCGTTTGAAGCTACTGGCTGGATTTTTGATGAAAAGCAGTTTTACGAGAAGACCGTTTCAAAAACACTTAGCTTTGAAGAATTAAATCAGATGAAAGATGTTTTTGAGTATGCGAATCATACACACCATTTTCACCAACGTAAGGGTAATGATAGCAGTCGTTTAATATGGGAAAATAATGAAGCATTCGTTCAAGATTTAAAAAAGTGTAATCAGTATGTACAAGTGAAAGACGTATTTGCTTATCCCTTTGGAATATATAATAAGAAAAATGTAGAAATATTAGCCGAAATGAATTTTAAATTAGCTTTTACAACGGTACCGGGGATCAATACAGAAAAGACTAATCCATTAGAACTGCATCGAGTCATTATCCCAGAAGGATTACCCATGGAAATATTTAAACAGATGTTAGGAGAGTCAGTATGAAAATAGTCTATACAGGATTGATGATGAGTATATGTGTAATTAGTTTAACAGCCTGTGCTGAACAGGAAACTCAAGAGCAAAAGACCGGGGAGAGTGAAGTTACAGGAGAAGTCATTCGATTTGGTATTTTGCCAGCTGAATCAGCTATTCCTGTGATACTTGCTGAGGAGAAGGGATTTTTTGAGGAAGAAGGAATCAATATAGAAATTGAGTCATTTTCTTCACCGAATGACCGAAATGTTGCGATTCAAGCCAAAACAGTTGAAGGGACAATCAGTGATGTCATGACTGAGGCTACTTTCAAAAAAAATGGAACAGATATGACGATTACTTCTGGGATTCTAGAAGATTTTAAAATACTTGCATCAAAACAGTCAGGTATAACAGAGATGAAAGAGTTAGATAAGAAAAAAATAACGTTGGTTCCAAACTTTATCTTGGAATATATAATGGATGAATTTGCTGCGGAACAGGACTTTACATATGAGGTAGTAGATATTCCTTCTTTTGCAACACGTTCAGAAGCTCTGTTGAAAGGGGAAGTCGATGCAGCTGTGTATACTGAACCTCAGGCTAGTATGTTGGCAGCTCAAGGAGCAGTTGTATTGGGTAGTTCAAAAGAATCGGGGATCAATGGAGGCGCAATTCAATTTGTTGATACTCTGTTATCAGAACGTCCTCAGGATATAAAAGCCTTTTATAAAGCTTACAACAAATCAATTGATTATATGAATGAACATCCGGCAAGCGAGTATACGGAGATTTTATCTAAATACGCTTTCCCAGATGTGATGAGCGACTACCTAGATCGTCATGAAGAATACTACCCTTACGCTCAGGTGGTAGATCAAAATTTATATGAAAACATTATCGACTGGACTCTAGATAAAAACCAAATTGAACAGCACTATACCTATGAAGAATTGACAGATTTTAGCTATATTGAAAGATAAATTCTAATGTAACCTATAGAAAAGGAATCAGCGATTTCACTGATTCCTTCTTTGTTTTATCTAAATAAGTCCAAGAAACGTTGCCATAGGCTTTTATGTTCTTCGACAGGATTTATGCTTTGTTCTTTTTGGTCGTCTTCTTTAGGAGCTCTATACTGAATGACAAATTGAACATTTTCAATTTGATCATTTCGCTCATCCATATAAGACTGAATTTCGTAATCTGAATTAGAGAATTCTTCAATCGCTTCATCGATTTTCTCTTTTGTCTTATCCGGCAAACCAGATGTTTCGTCTCTAAGTTCTGTTGTGCCGTCCGCTAATTCACTAGCACCTTCAGAAAGGTCTGAAGCGCCTGTCGTTGCGGTACCAACGCCACTAGATAAGTCATCTGCACCCGCAAACAAAGCATGCGTACCTTCTTGAAGTTGAACAGTTCCAGAGTGAAGCTGGTCGATACCATCTGTGAAGGCTAGTGAACCTTCGTGAGCACTATAAAGACCTTGATTAAGTGTTGAAGCACCTTCAGTCAACTGACTTGTTCCATTCGAAAGATCTTGTATACCAGATTGAAGAGCTTTTCCACCACTGACTAATGTATTCGAACCATCATCAAGCTGTTCAGCGGCTGTAGTAGCTTTATTGATTCCATCAGAAAGTTTATGGACACCAGCTGTATAATCTTTTACGCCTTGATCTAGTGTACGGTACTGATTGGTCAACTGGCTGATTGCATTTTGGAGCGGCGCAATTTCTTCAGGTAAGGAAGACAGACCGTCTACAAGATTCGTTATGGCTTGATCAAACTCTTTGTAGCTAGACACCAATTGAGTACTGCCGGATCTTAATGCACCATCCTCTTTTACTTGACTGTGTATACCGTTAATCAATTGATCGCTACCAGAGATATATTGTGCATTAGCAGAAGACAGCTTTTCGGTCTGTTCGATCGCTGTTTGTAACTGGACGAGTACATTTTCTTCAATTAACCCGTCTTCAACAAGTGGCTGTAAAGTTTTAAGTTGCTGTTTCAACCCAGCTAGATTATCTGCTGCATTCTGATTCAGTCCAGCTAATTCTGAAGGGTTAACACCACCATCAGCTAGTTTACCTTTATATTGAGAAATACTACTGTCCATACCAGCTACACCATCACGAAGCGTCGTTAAACCGGTTTGAATCGAACGAGAGGCTTCTTTTAATTGCGAAACGTTATCCATAGAAAGTTCAACTTCATTCACTTTACGCTGCATGGTTTCAAGCGCTTCAAGTACAGTAGTAGAGCCACTGGTTAAACTGTCTGACTTGCTATCAAGCTGGCTTAAGCCTGTTTCAATCTCTTCAAGACCTTCCGACAAACTAGAAATACCTTTGTTTAAGTCTGTTAATCCCGTAAAGAAACCTTCAGAACGTTCTGCTAATTGTTGTCCCCCAGCTTCAAGTTGCCCGGTAGCTTGAGCAAGTTGCCTACTTCCTTGCGTTAAAGAAGATAAGCCTTCTTCTAATGTTTTTGATTTTGTAAAGGCCTGATCTGTTCCGTCGACTAGTTTCTGGCTATTTTTGTCCAGTTGAGAAGTCCCATCAGTCAGTTGGTTACTTCCGTCAAGTAGGTCTTGCATACCCTTTGTCAGATCTAAACTACCATTATAAAGCGTCTGAGAACCTTCATCTAAAGTTTGAATGCCGGTCTCCAACTCTTTAAGCGGATCAGTGAATTCAGAAAGATCAAAGAGGTCATCTCCAATCGTTAAACTCAAAGGCGCCCCATTAATAGACCAGTCTAATTCCTCAAAATCAGTGGTTCTTACAGTGAAAGAAAGATCTTCCTCTTGACCAGGCAAAACAGTCCACTGAACTTGTCGTTTGTTGCCAGCGGTACTTGTCATCCCGTTTGGGCTATTCAAATCAAAGTGAGTATCTAAATCCATAGACGTACTGACTTGCAAAGCATAGTGGTCTACAAAATCCATTAACTGTTCATCTGTCGTATCTGTTGGGTTGATTGCGACCTTTACTGTGAATGTACCTTCTGATCCTGTGATTGTTTGAGGATCCACTTCTTTTCCATCCATCAAATAAGTGAACTGGAAAGTCCAGGGAAGGCGCTTGTCTGTGACTTTCCCTTGTGTAAAGACACGCGCTTCATCAGTTTTAATCGATGCTTGGTCATTTTGAGAAGATAGCTCAGAGTGCGTTGTGTTGAGTAGATGCAACGCCTCATATTGACCATAATCTGTTAGATTTTCTGTTGATGATTCGGTTCGTTCAAATAGATTCGTTACATACATACTTTCTAAACTTCCTGACAAATCAATTGTTGAGTAAACCAGTTCTTCTTTGGAATAAGAGGGTTCTTCTTGAGCCATAACCGGGAAAGTCAATGAGCTTGCGATGATTCCGGTAGTACTTAGACTAATCAATACTTTTTTCATGAGTTTGATCCTTTCTGATGTTTAAATATCATGTTCAATGAGCCTTTTTCGATCCAGCGATCGGTTAAATAAAGTAGAATTGGTAATCCGAAAAAGACAACGAACATGGAAAGTAGAGTACCTTGAGCTAGTAAATAACCGATCTGAGCAGGTACTTGATTCGTAGAAAACATTCCAAATAAAAATCCTGCGGCGGTCATAATGACACCAGAGACGATAATACTTTCTCCAGATTTTTCGATTGCTGCAAGTAAGGCGTCTTTTTTTGTTTGAAGATGTCGTTCCTCGATGTAACGGTCGGTCAGCAAGACGGCATAGTCAACGGTGGCCCCCAGTTGAACAGAACTTAAGATGAGGAACGCGATATAAAATAGTGCACTTCCTCTAAAGTAGGGAAGACCTAAGTTGATCCAGATGGCTGATTGAATACTGATCACTAAAATCACTGGCAAAATAAGGGATTTGAAGGCAATCGCAATGACAATCAAAATGCCTAAAATAGAAGCGATATTCACAATGCGCTGATCGGAACTAATGACATCTTTCAAGTCATACGTTGACACGCTGTCGCCCGCTAACAGATAATCGTCTCCAAATAAGGAGACTGCTTTTTCGCGAATCTCTTCAATCATGTCAAAGGTCTCGCTGCTTTCGGCTGGTAATGCTGTTTTGAAAGCTAACCGGTTATAGTCATTTGAATGAAGCATCTCTCTAGTAGAATCTGGAACATATTGAATCGGGATGGCCCAGCCAACTTCATTTGAATAAGCTTGGACTTCCGTAATGGCTCCTAAGTCATCTAAATACTCGACCATTTCTTTTTCAAGTGCTTCATCTTCTGTGGGAATCATTAGTGCCATAAGGTTCTCATGACCAAAGGACTGTTCAATCGCTTGTTGTTCCTGCATAACCATATTGTCTTCAGGTAGCCATCTTGAATTACCGTAGTAGAAATCATTATGCTTTTGAGCAAGGAAAAAGATGCCTGCAAAAATGACTAGTAACGGTACAGTGAAATAGCGTACCTTGTAAACCAATTTAGCAAGAGGTTTTAATGACGGTATAAATGACTGATGCATTGTTTTTTCTAATAAGTTTGCACAAACGAGTGTCATAGCTGGAAGGAAGATAAAGACAGAAAGCAAACTGAACATAACGCCTTTCGCTAAAACAATCCCCATGTCTGCACCAATACCGAATTTCATTAAGATCAGTGCCGCAAATCCAATCACCGTCGTTAAACCACTAGACAGTACGGAACCCAAAGAATTGTGTAGTGCCTTGACCATCGCTTCCTCTTGAACTATACCTTCTTTTCGGTACTCTTCATAGCGGTGGAGCAAGAAGATAGAGTAGTCGATTGAGACACCAAGCTGCAAAATAGGGAAAGCGTTCTTTGTCACAAAAGAGATTTCGCCTAGAAAAATATTTGTTCCACTATTGATTAAAATAGCGAGACCAATCGTACCAAGGATTAATACGGGTTCAATCCATGAAGAAGTTGAAACGAGTAGAACGAGAAAAGCAATAACAACAGCGAGACTAATCGTAGTGAACAAATCACTACTTGTATGCTGATCTAATTCATAATCCTGAACAGCAGGCCCTTCCATGTTCCCTTCTTCTCCGATAACGGTTCTGATTTCTTGAATCACCGCATCTCTTTGTTCGTTTTCCTCAATATCTGCTGAAACGATAAATAAATCTTTTCCATCTTGAAGATAGTTTTGAACCGTTTCTTGATCCATCATTTCTAAAGGTTCTTCTATATTTTCTTCATCGTTGAGCCACTCTACTGAAGTGACTTGATCAATTTGACTGAGTTGTTCTTTCAATTCGAGTGCCGTCGTTATGCCATTGTCTTTTACAGCAATACGAATGGTAGATGGTTGAGGTGGAAACTCATCTTCCATCAAATGAATCGCTTGCGTCGAAGGGGAGGAACTAGGTAGATAATCGACCATGTCCTTATTGATTCCGACAAATCTTGCTAGAAAAACGGAAAGGATTCCTAGAAAAATAAACACAAAAATAATAGATTTCCTAAATTTCACAATAGCTCTAAATAATCTTTCCTTCATCATACCGACTTCTTTCTTAAAGTTTTGACAAATGTTCAAATTTAAACTAGTGTTAATTATAAGGACTAAGCTAGAAAGTACAACACACAGTCATTCTGCATATGTTGAAATTCATACAAAAAGAGCAAAAGTGTTGAAAGAGGGAAAATTATGAAAGAAAATCGAAGCGTACAAAAGACGAAACGCAATTTAAAAGATACATTGATCCAGCTTTTAAAGGAAAAATCTATTCATCAAGTAAAAGTTAAAGAATTAACGGAAAAGGCAGATATCAATCGTGGAACCTTTTACTTCCACTATTCAGATATTTATGAGTTACTAGACGAACTGGAAGATGATGTGTTTACTGAATTAGAAAGTTTGTTTGATCAATATGATGGGGTTTTACCAGAAGATACAGTCAAACCGCCTTTACTAGAAGTTTTATTTTCAAGTTTGTTTGAAAAGAGAGATATTATTTATATCTTACTGGGTCCAAACGGCAGTCGTTCATTTTCTTCTCGAATTGATGGTTGGGTCGATTACCATTCACGCAACATTTTACAAAGTGCCTTTCCACAAGTGGACCCGGACTACCATCGATTGGTCTCAGCATTTCTCATTCGAGGTGTGATCGGAACATTTAAAACGTGGTATGAAACAGGTCAAAAACAAACGCATCAAGAATTAACCGATATTATTAGAAAGATTATCTGGAATACACCTGCCAAAAGAACTTAGAAGTAGTCAAGTTCAAGGTTAGGTTATAGAGAAAAAAGTGTTATAAGGGCAACTTTTAGCGTTTTTTACTATAATGAATATGGGTCATTACAAAAAAGAATCGATAAGGGGAATATAGGGAAATCTGATTGAAAAGGAGAAGTGTCTTATGAACGAGATAGAACATACGTATATCCAAACAAATGGTATTCAACTCCATGTTGCACAGCAAGGACCGGAGGATGGTGAACTGGTTTTGCTTCTTCATGGATTCCCGGAGTTCTGGTATGGATGGCGTAAACAAATGGCAGAATTGGCAGAACAAGGTTACCGAGTCTGGGCACCTGATCAACGTGGTTATAATTTAAGCGACAAACCAGAAAGCGTAAAAGACTACGACATGAAAGAATTAGTGGAAGATATCGCAGGGTTGATTCGACAATCAGGTAAAGATCAAGTAATCCTTGCTGGACATGATTGGGGTGGAATCGTCTCTTGGAAAGTGGCAGAAACCTATCCAGAACTCATTAAAAAGATGATGATTTTGAATGCACCGCATTTAGCGGCTATGAGCAAATATGTCCTGAAACATCCGTCACAACTGCTGAAAAGTTCTTATATTTTATTTTTCCAGCTTAGAGGCATTCCTGAGAAATTGGTCAGTCGTGCGAACTGGGGAGGAGCTACAAGTGCTTTAATCGGAAGTAGTTTGAAAGGTACATTCAGTTCGAGAGACCTACAAGAGTATCGATTAGCTTGGTCTCAACCGAATGCTATGACCACCATGATCAACTGGTATCGGGCCAATGGTAAAAATATGATGAATGCAAGTACGACTTCCAACATCACCGTTCCCACCTTTATCATTTGGGGTATAAACGATCAGTTTTTAGGTAAAGAGCTTGCAGAGATGAGTCTAGATTACTGTGAAGATGGCAAAGGGATCTTAGTTGGAGATACAACACACTGGCTGCATCACGAGAAGGCAAGACAAATCAATCAACTGATGATTGACTATATCAAAGAAGATTAAAAGAAGGAGGGGTTGTTTTGAAAAGAATCTACTCGAGAAGATTGTTGTTAGGAGCCATTCTCTTTATAGCAGCCTCTACAGTTTATTTAACCGCAGAAGCCATTTCTGCTCATGCTTGGACGGATCCGGAGTATGGGTATGCCTTTCATTATATTAGTGACTTAGGTGTTGCCAAACGTATGACCATTGATGGACGAGCGGTCTTTTCACCACTTGCGAATGTGATGAATGGTGGTTTTATTTCTTATGGGATTTTGTCAACGAGTGCGTACCTACTTACCATCCGTTTAGTACAGAAGAAAGCACGCGCACTGGTTTCTGTTGCTGCAGTTGTTCAGGGCATCGGAAATGTTTTAGTTGGATTGTTTCCTGGAGAATCTTATAGTTATGCGAACATGCACGTTATCGGAGCAGGTATGGCAATTATCGCTGGAAACCTTACTTTAATTTTAATGGGCATTTATTTGAATAAACAGTACAGTGTGCCAAAAAGAGTCGCCATAGGATTGGGTATTTTTGGACTACTTGCATTAAGTACTATGTTGACATACGATTTTGGTTATCCAGCTGTATTTGAGCGGTTGTCTGTCTATACCATGACTGTTTGGAATCTAATTATCGGCATCTGGATTGTCAGGAGACTTAGAAAAGGACCCGTACGTGTTCTAGGAAAATAAAAAATTTGTTTAGAAGTATAGAAAAAACCAATCTCAGTAAAAAGAGATTGGTTTTTGTATTTTATAGCGTTATTGGTGCGCCAGGTCCGATTGGAAGGCCTGTTACATACCAAATAGTGATAAGAACAACCCAACCAATTAAAAAGGCGATAGAATAAGGCAGCATGGTTGAAACAACTGAACCGATTCCCGCTTCTTCGTCGTATTTTTGGAAATAAGCGACAATCATTGGGAAAAACGGCATTAATGGTGTGATAATGTTTGTGCTAGAATCCCCTATTCTGAAAGCGAGCTGTGTGACTTCAGGTGTTAAGCCAATTTGTAAGAACATTGGGATAAAAATCGGTGCCATCATGACCCATTTTGCCGTATCGACAGGCATTAAAATGTTTATTCCACAAGTGAGCAAGATAAATAGTAAAAGCAATGGCAAACCGTTCAAGCCAATTGTCGTCAGTAATTGAGCCCCTTTGACCGAGATAATCGTACCTAAGTTGGAATGACTGAAAAGGGCCGTGAATTGAGCAGCCCAGAAAATCAATACCAGGAAATTGGAAATTCCAGCAATGCCTTCTGACATCAATTTAGTGATATCATGACTTCTTTTGATTTTACCAGCTCCGATTCCGTAAGCAATCCCAGGAATTAGGAAAAACAACATCATAAAGAAAATGATTCCAGACATGAAAGGAGACGAAAGCACTGCTCCGGTTTCTGGGTTACGTAACAGACCATTTGACGGGATGACAAGTAACCCCATGATAATTAAGTAAATGACTTCTGTAATTCCAGCATAGAGTAACCCTTTTTTCTCTTCTGCTGTTGTAGCGGTCAAACTTTCATTAGAAGAAAGCTTATAGGCAGGTAACTTTGGTTCAACAATTTTGTCTGTAATCCAAGTCCCTAAAACAGTGATGAGTATAGTTGAAACAACCATGAAAAAGTAATTTCCAGTGGGCTGAACCACATAATTTGGATCAATGATATTTGCTGCCTGAGTGGAGATTCCAGCATATAAAGGATCATTTGAGCCGAGTAATAAGTTAGCTGTCCAACCACCGGAAACACCCGCATAGGCAGCCGCTAATCCAGCAATCGGATGGCGATTACTAGCCATGAAAATAATGGCACCGAGTGGAACCAGTACGATATAGCCAGTAGAAGAAGCGATATTGGATGAAATACCTAAAAAGACAACCATAGCTGAAATCAGCATTTTGGGTGTGTTGGAAACGATGCGTCTAAGTAAAACCGATAGCATACCCGTTCCTTCCATTACACTGACTCCAATCACAATCGTGAAGACCGTCCCAAGCGGGAAGAATCCGGTGAAATTCGTGATCACATTTGTCACCATATAATGGATACCTTCTACAGAAAGCAGATTGTTGACAGTTGTTGTAATGGATTCGATGGCACCGGTATCGGGATTTACCCCTTCATACGTTGCCGTCAGACCAGTGGATGCAGCGATTGCTGAAATAATCATCGTGATGATAGCTAAAATAACAAACAAGAATGCAGGATCCGGCAGGCGATTACCTACTCGTTCGACCCAGTTTAAAAAGCTGAACTTTTGTCTTTCTTTTTTGACCAATCTTTTCACCTCTATTAGTTGATTGAAAACATACTAACTAAATATAAGTAATTTCTAATGCGTTGTCAAAGTGATTTCACAAAAAATACCCCTCTTATGAAAATAACCTAAGAGAGGTAAGATTAGGACTTGGACAAAGTCTGTTTATTTTGTTGTAGGAAGATATTTTTCGACAAAGTCTTCAATGGGTAATTTCAAGTCTTCATAGCGTTCTTCTAGTTCTGCTCTTGACCAGTTCCACCACTTAATTTGCAAAAGCTTTTCTTGAATGTCTTTAGGGAATCGCTCTTTTAGCGGTTTAGCAGGAATACCCCCTACGATTGTATAAGGCGCTACATCTTTTGTAATCACTGCTCCGGCTCCGATCACCGCACCATCTCCAACTGTCACGCCGGATTGGATGGTTACACCATGACCAATCCAGACATCATTTCCGATTGTTGTGATTTTCTGTTTTCTTTTTTCAAGAAATTGGGTATCTTTGTTAGGGAAGCCGTACCCATCTCCATTATAGGCAAATAAATGCTGAGAGGGTCTTTCGTATGGGTGGTTTGTGGGTCCGATTCTGACCATATCTGCTATACTGGCAAAACGACCAATAACTGAATTTTGGACATAACAATAACTACCAGTGTAACTATACCCTCCAATTTTCGAATTATCGACGCTATTGGATGATCCCAACTCTACATATTCTCCAAAGGTTGTATCTTTGATTTGACTATTGTCTCCAATAACGGGACGATCCGGATAAAGCTCAACCGTTTCAATGTGCACTGTAAAACACCCTCTCCAAACTTTTATTTTAGTTTAACCAATGATAGAATAAAATGCAAAGTGTAAATGAGTAGATTCAAGAAGTATTATAGGAGGCGATAAAGTGTACGACATCAAAGCCATAGATTCCTTTTCCAGTAAGCAGTTGGCTAAATTAAAGCATGCAAAAGCTAAAGTGGTGGAAACGGAGCGACCACATGGCATTATGGTCAGAAGTTCTGTTGTTCCAGATGAGTTACTGACAGAAGATCTTCTCGTGATTTCAAGGTCTGGTGTTGGGGTCAATACGATCAATGTCGATGCCTCTACTGAAAAGGGAATTGCTGTTTTAAATACACCTGGCGTCAATGCAAATGCTGTAAAAGAAGCTGTTCTCAGCAGTTTGTTTGCCGCTGTTCGTCCAATCGGGCCAGCATCCGAAATGGTTCAGACATTAAAAGGACCAGATTTACTGAAACAAGCAGAAGACAAACGAGAAGACTTTGTAGGTAGAGAACTACAAGGCAAAGTGATCGGTGTTGTAGGTCTTGGATCAATTGGTTCTCAAGTTGCGAGAAGTTGTTATGACTTAGGAATGGAAGTGCTCGGATACGCCAGATCGGACAAAGACTTAGACTATGTAGAGCAGTTAGAGCTTGAAGAGCTATTGCGTCAATCCGATTTTGTTGTATTAACCTTACCGTTGACAGACGAGACAAGAGGTATTTTGTCTAAAGAGCAATTAAAATGGATGAAACAAGGCGCTTATTTATTGAATTTTGGAAGAGGGCCGCTTGTCAATAATAGAGATTTAATAGAAGTACTCAATACCGAACAAATAGCTGGATATATAATGGATTTTCCAGAGGAAGTTTTACTGGGGCACGAAAAGATTACCCTACTCCCACATATCGGCGGGAATACTCAAGAAGCTTTGGAAGGCGGAGAACGCTTAGCTAGAAAGTCACTCAGTGACTTTCTTTTATATGGAACAGTCAGAGATTCAGTCAATTTTCCTGGGGCGAGACAATTATTTCATTCTCCCTACCGTGTAACAGTATTTTACGAAGAAACGATGGATACTTTGCCGGAAATCATTCAGATATTCAATCATTTCGATTTACGCATGGGTGACATGACGAGTAATCGAAAAAACGGCTATGTTTATGTACTGATCGATCTGGAGGAAGGGCTTGATAAAATCGAAGGGGCTGTAAAAGAAATTCAACAGATTCCAACCGTCAAGCGCGTGCGAATACTAAAAAGACCACATTATAAACGGTCAAGAGGACGTCGAAATAAGAAAGCTAAAGTTATTCCTAAATTAAATGAACAATAAAAAATACCATCCAATGTTGATTGGATGGTATTTCTGTTTGATTCATTGAATCGGTTTTAGTTTACTTCACCTAAAGGCATAAGGTTTTTCTTATATAATTCATTGATGACTTGAGCTAAACCAGCATAAATTGCTGAGAAACCACAGATGATGCCTTCATAACCAGCAATTGTCATGATCATTGCTGAACCAGTAAAGTTTCCGATAGCTAGTAAAAAGAATAATAACGCTAATGAACCGAAAACAACTTGTAAGGCACGACTGATTCTAAGGGTTCCGATAAACATGACTAAAGTAAATAGTCCCCACATGAATAAGTAAGCCCCCATAGCTTCTGATGAAGTTGGTTCACCCAATCCTAGCATTGGTAATAAGTTCAATGCTGCAAATGATAGCCAGAAAAATCCGTATGATGTGAAAGCAGTTGTACCAAATGTATTGTTCTTTTTAAATTCCATGATACCAGCAACGATTTGTGCGAATCCTCCATAGAAAATACCCATTGCAATAATCATTGGATTGATTGGAAAGAATCCAGCATTATGAATGTTCAGTAATACCGTTGTCATTCCGAATCCAAGCAGTCCAAGTGGTGCAGGATTAGCAGTTATTTCACTAAAAGACATGTGCTTGCCTTCTAAATTACTATTACTCATTTTTTGTTCTCCTTTTAGGTCTTGTCGTGGTTAGTCACGCGATTTCAATTATACAGTAGCGTCAAGCCAAGTCAAATGAAATTTAAGGAGAAAAAAAGACAATTTTGCTAAAGGGACAAGCTTTCAAAGAGGTCCTTTCAAAATAAGGGAATATCTCATTTAGGAAGCGTTTCATATGCTAATTTAGTGATGATATCTTTGTGTTCGGGATACTCTTTTAGCAATTCAGCTTGAGTAAATAATTTGAAATCTGAGAAATCAAAACCGGGAACGACGGTACAGCTGACTAGAGCGTATCCATCTTCAACAGTGGATCCAAAAATGGTTCCAGCTGGGACAGTATACTGGGGAGATTCCCCTTGAGACAAATTCAGTCCAATTTTATTTTGATTATAGGATCCATCTGGATTCAGAGAATGGATAGTCAAAGGAGATCCAGCATGGAAAAACCACAGCTCATCTGACGTCAGTTGATGGAAATGAGAAGCACTTTCTTTTGTAAGTAAAAAGAAAATATTCGTATAAAGGGATAAATCTTTTTTATTATTAAGGTATCGTTGAGCGCTGATGTCTGTTTGAACAAAGTAGCCTCCTTCAGGGTGAGCTGCTAGATTCAATTCTTGTATCCATTCTTTAGCAGTCTTCAATTATACCAGTCCTTTCAGTCTTTAATGTGAACAAGTTTACCATATCTATACACAAAATCTAGATGAGGAATAGACTGTTTTAATGTCTGTGAAAGGTTTTCGTGATAGACTATAGAAAAGTTAAAGATAATGAGGTCAAATTATGAATCCGTTCTTCAAATTTATTTTAAAACTGATGTCTTCTCCAAAAATTGATATCCAGGAAGATTATCAGTCAATCAGAAAATTTCAGCAGATCTTTTACGCTAAGCCTAAAAGATCTTATCGGATATTAAATGAACAAATTTATTCTGAAGACCGTTCGCATAAAATTGATGTCCGAGTTTTTATGCCTAAAAAGAAAAAACACGAAGAACCAGTTTTATATATTCACGGCGGCGGTTGGGTCATAGGCGATATCGATTCCTATACGAGAGCCTGCATGAATCTTGCGGATGCGCTAGGAAGGGTAGTGTACTCAGTAGACTATAGATTAGCACCTGAATATCCTTATCCAGCTGGTCTTGAAGATTGTTTTCGCGTGGCTGAAATTTTACTTGAACAGTTAGAATTCACTGGTCCAGAAGATACCTCTAAATGGATTATTATGGGGGATTCTGCGGGAGGAAACTTGGCGGCTGTCGTCAGTATCTTATTAAGAGAAAAAGGTCTGACACAGCCTTATAAACAGATTTTACTCTACCCGGTCACCTATTGGGATCATTCTGAAGAGTCTCCGTTTGACTCAATTAGACGTAATGGACACGATTATGGATTAACGATTGAGAAAATTCAGAGTTACATGAAGCTATACGTTCCTGACGAAGCAGAGCGCAAAAATTATAAAGTTGCGCCTCTAATGGCTGAAGATCTATCGAACCAACCAGAAACATTGGTGATTACTGCTGAGTATGATCCGCTTTGTGATGAAGGCGAAGCTTACGCGAGTGCTTTATTTAAAAATGGCAACAAAGTCCGGCTTCACCGAGTAGAAAATGCCGTTCATGGATTTATTACGTATCCAAAATTTGCAACGCCGTTAGATGAGTCTTATCGCATTATGAATGATTTTCTGACTAGAAATTAAAATATGACGTCGCACTAGAGAGGAGATACGATTTGGAGAGAAGGAATTGGGTTAGACTGGATAATGCATCCAATATTTTTCTGGCAGCAAAAAATGATGTGGATACGAAAGTGTTTCGGCTGAGTGCTGAATTAGAAGGGACAATCAATCCGAGAATTTTACAGCGTGCGTTAGATGCTGTTTACAAGCAGTACGCATTATACCGAAGTGTGCTTAGAAGAGGATTATTCTGGTATTATTTGGAAGAAAGTAATTTGAGACCGGTCGCTAGACCAGAAACCAAACCACCCTGTGCACCGATTTATCATTTCGACAAAAAAGAATTGCTGTTCCGAGTACTTTATCATAATGATCGTATCCACCTGGAAGTGTTTCATGCATTGTCTGATGGCACAGGCGCGCAGTGGTTCTTTGAAGATCTGATTTCCAAGTATGTGGCTTTAATGTATTTAGATGCTCACGGCGAAGAAAACCAAAAAGAACAAGCACGAGTGGCTGACCAAAGAGAAGACAGTTTTGCTAAATACTTTAGAAAAAGTCGTCAGAAGAACTTTAAGAAAGCGGCTTTATCTGCTCTGGAAAAGATTTATCTGGAAAGAGAGTCAGATATGCCTGCAAATAAACCTCCTCTACCCTCAGCGATGATGGATGCGCCTGATGTAAGAAATCAAGAAGATGACCAAAAAGCGATTTACCGAATTAAAGGTCAAAAGACACCCGATAATCGAATGAGAGTCATCGAATTAAATCTTCCTTTGTATCAGACTCTGAAACTAGCCAAGTCGTTTAATGTATCGCTGACCGTTTATTTGACTGCCCTCTATCTTTTAGCCGTTGAGCAAACAAAAGATAAAGAGGCTAAGCCTTCTGCCATTGCGGTTTCGGTACCTGTCAATCTAAGACAGTATTTTCCGTCCTCCTCGGCTAGAAACTTTTTTACTACGGTAAAATTGAAAACGGTGATTGAAAACAAAGAGCGACCAGATTTTCAAAAGCTCTGTACAACCCTATCCGAGCAGCTAAAAGCACAAACAGGTCCAGAATATCTAGAAGAGAGACTGAATCGGTTCATTTCATTTGAATTGAACCCCTTTATCCGAATACAGCCTAGGCCACTCAAAGACTTTATATTAAAAATGATTAACAAAGTTCATAATCGTAAAGTGACGGTTGCCATGTCTAATCTGGGTAGAGTAGAGTTTCCAGAGCAAGTCAGGCCTTATGTTCGTTCTGTCTATTTCCATACATCCGCGATTCGACCGCAGTTTTGTATGATCAGTCATGAAAATAGTCTAACGGTTAGTTTTACAACGCCTTTTGTGGATACAAATATCCAAAAGCGCTTCGTGGAGTTACTGAGTCAAGAACAGATTCCCGTGACGGTTACAGCTAATAAAGTCACCAAGGAAGAACTGGAGGAGAAAACGGATGAATCAATGTCCTCATTGCCAGGCGATGGTAAAAGGTGAATGGTTAAAGTGCCCGCTTTGTGGGCAGCAGATCATGGAACTTGAACAAGCAGAAGTGGCATCTGATCCGTTTCCGGCCATTCCTTTAAGGTTTAATAGAGCCCGCGTAACGGAGTTGTTGACGCTGATATCAGTGGTTGCTGTTGTAATCTACTTCTTGGTTCAATGGCTTTGGTCTTTTGAATTTTTTGGATTGGATTATATTATTTTTGGGATTATGAGTATGTGGATGGTGGTTTTGATTATTATCCGCAAACGCCGAAATATTACGAAGGGAATTTTATATCTGATCCTACTTTTATCTGGGATTAGTTTGTATTTTGACTTTATCAATGAATGGTCTGGCTGGTCCATTACGTATTCTATTCCAATCATTTGTATATTTGCGCTCGTTGCTATGTTTCTCGCAATCCAAATGGTACGCCTTGATACGGAAGAATACGTTTTGTATCTTCAAGCAGCTGCTTTACTAGGATTTATTCCACTGATTTTTCTTTTGCTAGGCTGGACGACTCAGCCCTTACCGAGCTTGATTTCGTTTATGATCAGCACGATGATGTTCTGGTCTGTGATTATCTTGCATGGAAAAGAAATCAGAAGAACCTTAAGAAAAATCGTAGATATGTAAAAACTAACTGAATAGAAATGAAAACGCGCTGATCATGAATCAGTGCGTTTTTTAGTATAGATTTTTGTTGGTTATGTCTAATTGAATACGCGTCATGATATCTAAAAGCGTATGACCTTCTGTGAAATGAGATTCATTTGGATACCCTAAATAGTCCTGTTCGTTCCACCAACTACGCATAGCTGCTTCGCCAAAATCATTGAACTTATCTCTGGTTCGGTGCCTTTTCAAGGTTTCTTCAAAACTCAAGTCAAAATAATACATTAAGTAATCGTGATCACAGAGCTCAATCAGCGCTTCAAACATACTCGCGTACCATTCTTTCTTGAAAATGCCTTCGACAATAATGTAAGGACAAACCTTCTGACCGTAACGAACCATTTCGATAATCAATGGAATGATTAAAGTATCGGGGCCGTCAGAAGTACGCATGATTTCTCTTCGGATAACATCTTGAGATAGGAGCATCGTATTAGCGCCAAGATAAGTTTGAAGTTCTAGAGCCGTAGTAGATTTCCCGCTTCCAGAATTTCCTCTGATAATGATAAGTTTGGACATCAGTAACCTCCTGAAATACTTACTACACCAACTATACTATTTTGTGAAAGAGGATTCGATAGCTAAATTGGTTAAAGTATATTAGATTTAATAATAAAGAAAAATAAGTTATGATAGAAACATTATATGTAGCGCTTACAATTTTGCCATTTGAGATTGCAACAATCTCTACTGATATTATCTTTAAGTACATTTTATACTATAGTCAGATAAGGAGTTGTTATAAGTTGAAGGATCGAACTTTAAAAACATTAAGCAGGTTAGTGAATGCAGACCTACCTTTATCTATAGAAACGCTGCAAGTGGAATTCAATGTTAGTCCAAGAACCATTAGAAGTGAGATCAGTGAAATCAACCGTTTTCTCGAAGACGAAGGAATTTCTAGAATTCAAAACGTTAGAGGAAAAGGGTTTGTTCTGAACCTTACTGAAGAAGAAAAGATCCAGTTACAAGTACTCAACGATCATGGAGATGCAGAAGATTATCTATCGAGAGATGAAAGAATCGTTGATCTTATCCTCGCATTTTCATTATCAGAAATGCCAGTATTTTGTTACCAGAAAGAGTTGGATTATCAAATATCCAAAAGTACGATGGACGAAGATATGAGAAGAGTTAGACAGATCCTGAGGAAATATGATATTGACGTTGTAAGTACGATCAAGCAAGGTGTTTTAATACAAGGTACCGAGCGTTCCGTTAGAACAATGATTTATGACGTCATCAATAAGTATGTTGGCTCGACATCTACAACGGTCGAAAAGAAAACAGAAACGGTCATGAAGAAAATACTGAATCGGTATATAGCAATGGAAATATTCAAAACGCTGGATCAGGTATATGACCAGACCATATCGTCCACAGAAGAAAGTACGTATCGTGATCAGATGATCTTATTTACAGCTGTATGGATTAGCCGATATTGTACCAAAAAAGTCGTAGTTGGTTCTTCAGCAGAAACAGGCAATAAGCGCTGTTCGAAAATGAAGGCGTATACAGATAAGCTTTGTGAAGCGTTGAATGTTCATCCACCAGAACCTGAAATACAATATATTCGTTTCATGCTAGAATCGTTTACTTCAGAAAATACGACAGAATCGATCGAATGGGTTCAAGCACAGCTATTATCTATCCAACTCATTCGGCACGTTGAAAGAACGACGCACATTCCATTTACTCGTGAAGAAGAATCGCTACACGAAGGACTGTACAAACATATCCTTGGATTGATCAATCGAGTGAAGAATCATATCCAGATCGTCAATCCGCTTAAAGACACGATTCATAGTTACTACCAGGAAGTTTATCTAGCCATCCATGCATTTGCACCGAACATTGAACAACTTACAGGTGAAACACTGACAGAAGATGAAATTGCTTTTTTAACCATTCATTTTTCTACATCAGTGAGTGCGATCAAACGGGACTTGAAATATACGTACAAAGCCGTCATCGTCTGTAATCACGGAATGGTCACAGGAAAGCTACTATCTGAGAATCTTAAAGAACAATTCAATATCGATATTGTCGGTGTACTCAGTTCAAGAGAAATTGACTTGATTGAGAAATTGGATGTAGATGTGGTGTTTTCTACTTTACCACTTGATTATGATCGAAAACCTTTACTCGTACTTGATCCAATTATTAAAGAAGAAGATCAACAGACGATTGAACGATTCTTGAAGTATCATCAGCAATTCAAAAGGCTAACGAACCAGTCCACAGATGCAACAGATTTATTTCATTCGTTTATTGAAATCATCAATAACAGCGGTGGAAAAGTTTCCAAGAACATCTACCAATCTTTGGAAGCATTGTTTGACACACATCAATTAAAAATTAATAAAAAGGAGATTCAGCCTATGCTTAAAGATATTTTGGAAGACAAAGATATTTTACTTTCCGAGCAAGCAGAAGACTGGAGTGATGCTATAAGAAAAGTTTCAGTCCCTCTGCTTGATAAAGACATCATCGAAGAAAGATATGTAAACGCTATGATTCAATCTGTAGAAGAGTACGGCCCTTACATCGTAATTGGAGAACATATTGCATTAGCGCATGCTAGACCAGAAGACGGCGTCAATAAGTTAGGCGTAAGTGTTGCGACTTTAAAGGAACCTATTGTATTCGGTAACGAAGACAACGATCCAGTGAAAATCATCTTTTGTCTTGCAGCCGTAGATGCCTACTCACATTTGAACATTATGAAAAACCTTGTTGATTTGATTAATGATAAAGAAAAAATCGAAGAAATGGTTCAGTGCAACGATGTCGAAACATTTAAAGATATTTTATATAGTGAAAATTCAAAAACAACGGAAACGGGGAGATAAAAATGGGTAAACAACTAACAATTTTATTCGTATGTGGAGCAGGTCTAGGAAGTAGCTTTGCCGCACAAATGTCAGCAGAAGATGTATTGAACGCTAAAGGTGTAAAAGCGAAATTAGATCATGTGGATATTTCAAGTGCCGCTTCTATGAGTCCAGATATCATCATCACAGCACAGAACTTCAAGTCACAATTTGAAAAATTCAACATTGATGAAGGTAAAACATCTATTGTTTATCTTAAAAATATTGTATCTAAACAGGAAATTGAGGAAAAGCTAACACCTGTATTAGAAGCTAAAGGAGCTATTTAGAATTAGTATAGGAGGATAAAAACATGTCAGTCATAAATTTCATAGTAGATAACATACTAACGCAGGCTTCTATTACCATTGCGTTGATTGCAATGCTTGGCTTGCTCTTGCAAAAGAAATCGATGGGACAAGTCATATCCGGAACACTTAAAACCTTACTTGGATTTCAAGTGCTTAGTGCCGGATCTGGAATTATCGTTGGAAGTTTAACGTATTTCGGAGAAATCTTCACTGTAGGTTTCGGTATGCAAGGTATTATTCCTTCAATAGAAGCCATCAACGGACAGGCAATGAACGAATTAGGACTCGGAAGAGACATTGCTTTAACCTTCTTAGCAATCTTCGTCTTCAACATCTTGATTGCACGCTTCACTAGATGGAAATATATTTTCCTAACTGGTCAAGCTATTCTATGGATGGCTACGATGACAACTGTCTTTGGATTCTTTGCAGGACTTAGAGGAATCGCACTGATTTTAGTCGGTGGATTTGTCGGAGCCGTCTTCGCAGTAGCGATGCCAGCACTCGCGCAACCAATTATTCGTAAAGTAACGGGTTCAAATGATATTGCGTTAGGCCATTTCTGTACATTTGGCTATCTGTTTGAAGCGGGCGTCGCAAAACTTTTTGGCGAACGTGGAGAAAATAAAAAATCAATTGAAGATATTCAACTACCAGGATCTTTTGAATTCTTGCAAGATACGTATCTATCATTAATGGTGGTTATGGTGCCGCTCTACATTGTTACAGCAGCCTTTGCTGGTAATGAGTTTGCATCTACATTATCCGGCTCTCAAAACTATATTATGTTTGCATTCATACAAGCGATTCAGTTTGTTGTTGGGGTGTACGTTTTACTAGCAGGTGTACGTTTATTACTAGGCGAAATCGTACCAGCATTCAGAGGGATTGCAATGAAATTAGTTCCAGATGCCATTCCAGCACTAGATTGTCCGGTGTTCTTCCCTTATTCTCCAAATGCCGTCATCTTGGGATTTATTACAACGACAATCGGAACAGTTATTGCCATGTTCGTCTTACCAGTCTTTGGGTTAGCAATGATTTTACCAGGTATGCTGACCAATTTCTTTGCTGGAGGTACAGCCGGAATATTTGGTAATGCAGTCGGAGGTCGAAGAGGGGCAATCATCGGAGGAATCGCACACGGATTCTTCATCACGTTATTACCCGCTTTACTAGTCACTATCTTCAACAGTTTAGGCTTTATCAACGCTACAGCAACAGATGTAGACACAGTTGTCGCAGCGCTACTATATGCTTGGATTCTAAGCCCAATCTTGAAAGCATTTTAAACTAAGGAGGAACGATGATGTTCGGACTATTTAAAAACAAAGGTAAGCAGAAACCGACGTCTCCGGCGAAAGAACCGGAACCAACTCTTACAGAAGAACAAAAAGTAACACTACTAAAAGAAGTGGAAGCATTAAGGACTCAAGCGGAAGCTACAGACGATTCTGACAAAGAAACCAAAGCAAAATTGTATGAAAAAATAGGTTTGAAGCAAGCAGAATTAACTCAGAACGAAGAAGCCATTACCTCATTGGAAAAAAGTCTGGAATACAAACTATCCATCGGGGATGGGTATAAAAAGTTGATGAATTTATACAACGCTAAACGAGCAGAATCTGCTCGTAATGGAGATGATAAAGGAATTGATTACTACATGAACAAAATGGATGATATGAGACAAATTGCTAAAAAAGTAACGACATCTAGATAAAAAGGGAGAGAATAGAATGTATACAACTTTAAAAAACGTAACACAAACTGCGGAAAACCTGAATATGACAATTGGTGCTTTTAACGCACATAACTTGGAAATGATGCCAGAAATGATTCGAGCTGCAAAAGAAATGGGGTCACCGATTATTATTCAAACGTCGATTGCTACAGCAAGATATATTGGTTTCAAAGTAATGGTCGCTGTTGCAAGACAGCTGGCTGAAGACGAAATGGTCGACGTTGCGCTGCATTTAGACCACGCACAGGATTTTGATGACATTAAAGAAGCTATCGATAGTGGCTACACTTCAGTAATGTACGATGGTTCTCAATTACCGTTCAAAGAAAATATTGCTAAAACAAGAGCTGTTGTACAATATGCACACAAACATGGCGCCTCTGTAGAAGGGGAACTGGGTACAATCGGTGGAACGGAAGAAGGGATTCATGTCGAAGAGTCTGATCGAGTCTACACAAGTCCAGAAGATGTAGTGGAATTTGTAAAAGAAACAGGTGTCGACGCTCTAGCCATTGCAATCGGGACAAATCACGGCCAGTTCAAATCTAAAACGGATGTTAATATTCCATTATTAAAAGAGATTCATAAAGTAACAGATATTCCTTTAGTGGTTCACGGCGGAACAGGTGTAAAAGAAGAAGATTATCCAGATCTGATTAACAACGGAATCCGTAAGTTCAATGTTGGGACAGAACTACTTGTCAATTGGACAAAAGAAGCGAAAGCCTGCTTTGCAGATACACCCGTCAATAAATCTCTTCGTCACAATGTGATTCCTGCTAATTTAGCTGTAAAAGAAATCATCAAACACAAAATCGGATTGTTCATGAATGTGGATAGTCCAATCAAAGTTGCCCAGTAAAATGGAGAAGTACTTGATTCTTTTAGCAGGGAGTCCAGCAACAGGAAAATCCTATCTAGTAGAAGAATTAAAACAAGTGTTACCGGATATGTTTGTGATCACACCAGACGAAGGCAAAGAAATTATTGCAGACGCAGTAGGATTCAATGATCTTGATGAAAAAGCTACGCTTGAAACGGAAGTCTGGGACTTTTATTATGGGGTACTCAATCTTTACATGAAGATTGGTAAAAAGGTCATTCTTTCAGAATATCCGTTCAGCGAAAAACAGAAAGGGAGACTTTCAGAACTCTCAACCCAGCATGGATACAAGGTAATTACAATTAGACTAGTCGCGGATTTCGACGTTCTCTGGGAAAGAAGAAAGAAAAGAGACATTGAACCTTCAAGACATTTGAGTCACATCCAGTCACATTACCATTATGGGGATGAGCTAGAAGACCGGTCGACAGCAGATCAGTTAATCACTAAAGCAGGATTCAAACAAATTATAGAGTCTAGAAAATATAATGATTTCCAATTAGGGGAACTTTTCGAAATAGATGTCACAGACTATTCGAAAGTAGATTACTCAAAACTTAAGCAAACACTACAAAACAAGATCATGAACGACAGATAAAAAGATGAACTCTTCTTGACCTTTAGAAGAGTTCATCTTTTTGTTTATATTTAAATAGTTTTAAAGTAGAATGAGTAAAAGAAAACAGTTTCAATTTTTTAGGAGGCTTGAAAAATGAAGAGAATCGGTTTGATAGGTGGTATGAGCTGGGAGTCTTCCAGTGAATACTATAGATTGATTAACAAGAAAGTGAAAGAACAGCTTGGTGGGCTACACTCGGCAGAATGCATACTATACAGTGTTGATTTTGAAGAAATTGAACATTACCAACAATCTGGTGAGTGGGAAAAAGCGGGTAAACGCCTTGGAGAAGCAGCAAGCTCTTTAGAAAAAGCAGGGGCAGATTTTATTGTGATCTGCACAAATACGATGCATAAAGTTATTGAAGCAATTCAAGAAAAAATAACAATACCCGTTTTACATATTGCGGACGCTACCGCGCAGGAGTTAAAGAAAGCCGATATCAAAACGGTTGGCTTACTTGGAACAAACTATACGATGGAACAGGATTTTTATAAATCAAGAATTGAGCAGAATGGAATTAAAGTAATCGTGCCAACCGAAGATAAGAGAAGTAAGATCAATGAGATTGTTTTTGATGAACTCTGTCTTGGGAAAGTCACAGACACGTCTAGAACTTATTTCAAAGAAACCATCGAACAGTTAAAAACAATGGATGCTGAAGGGGTTATCCTTGGATGCACAGAAATTGGGTTGCTGATTAAACCAGAAGACTCTATACTAGCTGTATTTGATACAACTAGTATCCATGCAAATGAGGCAGTCAACTGGTCACTAAACGAGTAAGGAAGGTGCGTTATGTTAGATAAAAGAGTCCTATATTTTATAGGTATTGTCGAAGAAGGTTCTTTTTCTGCAGCTGGAAAAGCGCATCTGATTACACAGTCTGCAATCAGTCAGCAAATTGCTTTTCTTGAAAGTGACTTATCTGTCCAACTGTTTGACCGAAGCTTTTATAAGCCAAAGTTAACCAAAGCAGGTGAATTATTTTATACCTTTTGGAAAGAAACATTAGAAAGAGAAGCCGATATGATATTGGATCTTCAGACTGTTTCCCGTATAGAAGGTCAGATGATACATATCGGCATAACTGGACCACTGGAATCAAAGCATTTACCTAGTATCATTGCTTTTCATGAAGAGCGTTTTCCAGAAAAAATCATCAAGGTGACTAAAGGCAATTTTAAGTCTTGTATGCGACAACTCGAGACCGGAGAATTAGATGCTGTATTTGGTAGGCTGGATGAATTATCTGCGCAGTCAACGATTGAAGTTACACCGTTGATTCGATCAGATATTTGTATTCTTTGTTCCCCAAATCATCCATTAGGAAAACAAGAAACGGTTGCTTTGGAAGAATTAGGAAATTACCCAATAGTTTCCCTATCACAAAAAGCGGGTCCTGATTATTTTACGGAGTTTAAACAGATAATCAGAGAAAAGAAAATCGAGTTAAAAACGGTATCTTATGTGGATAGTATAGATGAACTCACATTAGCGATACAATTAAATAAAGGAATTTCTTGGGCAGGAAAAAAAGTGTTGGAAAAAACAGACAAATTCAAAGCCGTTGATTTAGAAACCACCTATTTTAGTGCAGTATGTGGGATAGGTAAACGGAAAAGGAATCAGCGAGAAGATGTACAAAAATTCATTGAATTGTGCGAGACCTATTTTAAAAATGAATATGCATCTATTTAAATAGGATGAACAAGTCGAAAGTAGTTTCCTCTCGGGAAACTACTTTTTGTATATAATAGTTAAGATTATTCAAAAGAATGTTGGAATACTGGGCTTTTTTGCTTCCTTTTCCAGGTTATGTTAACATAATTAGTGGAGTCTATTGAAGATGAAAAAGGAGTGCGTTGTTCAATTTTTGATTTTAGGAAAATAAATTGAGCAAAAATACATACCACTTCTTTTTAAAAACGATCTTTAACGGACTAACTTTTGAGGAGGAGAAGCATGTTTTATCAAAAATCTATAGGAACACTGTCAATTGTATCAGGGGCTTTGCTACTTGCAGGATGTAGTACTGGAGAAGGAGCAGAGAATACAGGCGAAACCCATTTAGGAGAAGCGCTCGATTACACGATTACTGGGACAGAACCAGGAGCTGGCTTAACTCAAATGGCTAAAGATACTATAGAGACATATGACAATTTGAATGGCTGGAATTTACAGGAAAGTTCTGCTGCTGGAATGCTAACAGAACTGGACCAAGCCATCCGAAATGAAGAGCCAATTATTGTCACGGCTTGGGCACCGCACTGGAAATTTGAAGAGTACGATATCAAATTTCTAGATGATCCAGAACTGACTTTTGGAGAAACCGAAAGTATTCATACCATTACAAGAATGGGCTTCAAAGAAGAGATGCCAGAAGCTTACAAAATTATAGAACAATTCAACTGGGAAGTTGAAGATATGCAAGATGTCATGTTAGGTGCAAGAGAAACACCTTTTGAAGAAGTTGCAGCGCAATGGGTAGAAGACAATGCAAGCAAAGTTGAAGGATGGGTATCCGGAGCAGAAAGAGGAAATGGAGAAACCGTTGAACTCGTTTCGACACCTTGGGATACGGAACGTGCTTCAGCAAACGTCATGAAAGTTGTACTAGATCAGCACGGATTCAATACAACGATTTCTAGTGTTGATCCTGCCATTATGTTCAGTGCTATTGCAGCAGGTGAAGGGGATGTGAGTTTAGCACCTTGGCTACCTGGTTCACATGGCGCCTTTATGGAAGAGTATGGAGAAGACATCAATGATTTAGGGGCAAACTTAGAAGGAGCCCGTAGTGGATTAGCCGTTCCTACGTATATGGATATTGATTCTATCGAAGACATCCCTAATATGGACTAAATAGATGTAACACTTAAAAAAATAGACAGATAACTCAAGATTAAATGAGTTATCTGTCTATTTTAATGATTTGTCATAAATTGTTCTTAATGCGTTTCGTTAGAAGCTGAGATAACTATGCTATAGTAAAATAAAAACAGAGTATAGAGGTACATAAATATGCACGGACAACTATTAGCTTACATATCTGTTATTGCAACATCTGGTGTTTTGAATTTATATCTATTCGTATATATTTTTCGTAAAAGACATCTGTATAAAACCATATCTTCTTATTTTCTGCCTTATATAGGTACAATCGTCATTTACTGTCTGGGTGCCGCTTTTGGCATGCTTTCTACAAATCTTGCCGAGTTGAAGTTCTGGACGATTTTTATGTATTTCGGTTTACCTTATGCTTCACCGTTAGGCCTTTTATTTATTATGAGATACCTGGGATTCAAGATTAAAAAGAAGCAGATCGTTGGCTTACTTATTATTCCGGTTTTAACAACGGTACTAGTAGCGACCAATGATCTTCATCATCTATATTACAGAGTATTTGAGATCCATCCGACATTAGGGGCACCTTTTTTTTATCAAGAGATTGGTTTTTGGTATCTCTTACAAGGGATTCTCACCTTTGCGTGTATGCTTACAGGCTTCTTACTATTAGCATCTAGATATAGGGAAATGTCTAAGCAGTATCGTCCGCAAATTCTGGCACTTGTTTTTGGACAATTTCTACCGATGACGACCGCTTTTGTTTATTTAATCGGCTTAACTCCTGAAGGGATTGATCCTGTACCTATGGTGATGTGGATTTCAACAGTGCTTTATTTCTGGGCTATCAATTCTTCAAGATTATTCAGTCTCATGCCAGTGGCTAAAGATGTAATATTCAATAGTATCAATGATGCCGTCATGGTATTGGATGAGTCTTTAAGGTTAGTTGAAATCAACCAGGCTTGTAGAAGACACTTTACGCAAGTCAATCGGTCACTGATTGGGTCGGATATTCAAGAAATTTGGGAAGTCTTATTTGATGTATCTTTTGATATGAAGATTGGTATGGCAGAAATTAAAACTCAATTAAATGAGGAAAGAGTCTATCAAGTACGTTTATCCTTATTGGACAATTCTCACAATATAGACGGTTTTTTAATCATGTTTACGGATATCACAGAAGTCAAAAAGCTTCAGAGCCTTCTGGAACAACAAGCTTATTACGATGATTTGACTCAGATTTATAATCGACGTGCTTTTTTGAAGCAGTGTGAACTGGAGTATGAACAGTCTGTTCTAGAACAGACGCCCTTTTCTGTGATGATTATGGATGTGGATTATTTTAAGAAAGTGAATGATGTATATGGTCACCATATGGGAGACCGTTTGTTGGAGCATGTTGTTAGAATTTGCCAGAGTTATTTAGTGAATGAAGAGCTTTTCGCTCGGTATGGTGGGGAAGAATTTGTTTTTGCAATCAAAAATTGTCCTCAAGTGCAAGCTGAGAGGCTAGCGAATCGTATCCGAGTAGCGGTTGAACGTACACCGTTGATTACGTCAGAAGGTGAACTTAGCGTAACGCTAAGTCTAGGTGTGGTAGAGTCTATCAAAGAAATAGGAGAGACGGTCTCGGATCTTTTAAATAAAGCAGACAAGGCCTTGTATCAAGCAAAGGAAACAGGAAGGAACAAGGTCAATGTGTATATAAATGATTGATTCAAGTTCGTCCTACTTGGAGAATACATCTAATCCAATTATGATAGAAGTGTGATAAAACTTATAGGATAGGTGGCAATCAGTATGAATTGGTTTTTTTATATTTCAGGGATTACAGTGATCGGACTGACGATTCTAGACTTGATCTGGACGACGCTTTGGGTTGATGGCGGAGCAGGTCCACTTTCCAAAAGGTTAGCAGAAATGATTTGGAAACTTTTTAATCGATTAGGGAATATAAAAAATAAGTTTTATGACTTTGTCGGTCCAGTAACATTGGTGAGTACATTGTTTTTATGGTCCTTTTTAATTTGGGTGGGTTTTTCATTATTTTTTTCAGGAGACCCTACGTCAATAAGCAATACTTCAAGCCCAGAAAGTACAATCGTTTGGTATGAACGCGTTTATTTCACTGGATTTACACTGTTCACACTCGGTCTTGGAGATTACGCACCAAAAGCAGGATTTTGGCAAATCGTGACAACTTTAAATTCAGGTGTAGGCATTCTATTTTTGACGTTATGTGCTTCTTATATTATTTCAGTTATAGATGCTGTTGTTCAAAAGCGCTCGCTTGCGATGAGCATAACAAGTCTTGGAAATAGAAGCACAGAAGTGATCGATAATATTTGGAATGGTGAGGACTTCCATAATATTGATCTAGTACTAGTGGATGTTTCTTCTAAGATCAGTCAGTTAACGCAACAACATCATGCGTATCCTTTACTCCACTTCTACCATAGTAGTAATCCAAAGGAGTCTGCTTCCGTAGCGATTGCCATATTGGACGAAACGCTTACGATTTTAAAAAATGGACTAGCAGAAGAAAATAAAACGAATTTTTTACTGATTCAAAGTACAAAATCGAGTATAACGACGTATTTGGAAAGCCTGACTGAGGCGGTTGTCACTCCTTCTGAGACTGCACCACCGGTTCCTGATATACATCCTTTAATTGAAAAGGATGTACCGCTGATATCTGCTCAGGATTTTGAGGAGTTGCTAGTAAATCAAGAAGATCGTAGAAAACAATTGATGGGTGCTATACAAATCGATCATCATCAATGGCCGGATCAATAAAATAGACGAATAAAAAGATACTTACCAGAAGCTGTTTCTCTGTGTAAGTATCTTTTCTTGATTACAACGTATGGTCTAGTGTTACATAATTCTTTAAAAAGTGAGATACTCTACTACGGTAGGTTTCCTTATCTGTTACATACGCATACGCATGCTCTGCACCGGGAACGATGTAAAGTTCTTTAGGTGAAGCATTTGCTTCATAAAGCTTATAAACCATCCAAGTTGGAACAAAATGGTCAGCGTCTCCATGAATAAATAACGTAGGTGTTTGATTCTTTTTCACTTGTTCGAGTGAGCTAGCTTCTTCAAACCAGTAGCCAGCACGGATTTTTGTTATTAGACTGGTCATTTGAACCAGCGGGAATTTCGGTAGTTTGTACATATCTTTTAACTGATGCGTAACTTCCTCTTCTACGGAACTAAATCCACAATCTTCAACGATTGCTTTAACTTGTTCTGGCAGTTTTTCTCCACTAACATTCAATACAGTAGCACCGCCCATACTGATACCATAAAGAATAATTTCGGACTGTTCCCCGTGACGTTGAATCATTTGATTGATCCATCTTAAATAATCGTTTCGTTCATGCCAGCCGAATCCGATATAATTTCCTTCGCTAGAACCATGGCCCCTTGCATCAGAAACTAAGATGTTAAAACCTAGGTCGTAAAATAATTTGGCGAAAGGTGCCATATCTTTTAAGCTACCACTATAACCGTGGGCAATTAAAGCAACTTTATCTGACGGTTTTGCTGCTGGAATATAAACACCTGAAATCGTCAGCCCGTCTTCAGAAACAATATGCGTTACTTCATGTTCTACATCGTTATACCATTGTTTCTCAGCCGCCCATGGATCATCTGGATGGATGGTAGCGTGATCGAATTCCTCAATAAAGGATTTCTTAGTGTTGGCTACAGCGGTCTTGTAAAAGTAATTACCGGTTAGTGTCAAAGCACCTACAGCAGCGCCTAAGCCACCTGATACTGTAGCGATCGTTTTCTTTTTCATACATTCGGCTCCTTCAATAGTTCTTGTGTTGATTATCGTAACACATTTTCATGATCATTTTATGAAGAAGGTCATTAGTCTAGAAGAGAGTTTTTGAATAATAGTATTCTATTAGGTTTGCATTAGGATATGTTAGTTCTCCAAACCGCTGGTAACCACATTTTTCGTAAAATGAAGGACCTTGAAAATCAAAAGTCTCCAGATGAACAACTTGGCAACCATAAGTTTTTAGATCTTGTTCAATTCCCTCCAATAATAATCGTCCGTATCCTTTGCCACGGTATGTTTCATCGATCCAAAGCGTATCTATGTATCCAATCTTGTAAAGAGAAGCATAAGCTATGATGCCGCCTATTAATGCACCCTCTAAAGTTAAACTATATTGAAAAGGGACAAAGGCTTTTTCTTGGAGTAGTGGTTTATGGTTTAAATTGAAATCATTGAGTTTGGATTCAATCTGGTCGATTTCTTGACTTGAAGCAAGAGTGATTTGAATCTTTTCCATTTTATTTTCTCCTTTTTATGAGATACTATTGAGTATAGCAAATACCCACTATATACAAAAGAGTTGAAAAGGAGCGAATCAAAAGTGTCCGAAATGACTATTGAAGAATTGAAAAAACACTTGGACGAAGTCAACTTGATTGATGTAAGAGAAAAAGAAGAGTTTGATAAAGGGCACATTGAGCAGGCGAGAAATATACCGTTATCTACATTAGAATATCAACTGGATGCATTTGATCCAGCCCAAACCTATCATTTGATTTGTCGTTCTGGTAAAAGATCAGCCAGAGCAGGGGATATTCTTGAACAGCGAGGTATAAAAACGGTCAATGTAACAGGTGGCATGCTTGCTTGGGAAGAAACAGCAGAATAACTGAAAAAGGCTTGGCAATAGATGTCGAGCCTTTTCTAAGCAGTCTATAAGAATTGCTGGAACAGTTTTCGAAAAGTTTCTTTATCGGTAGCAGTAAATGCCTTTGGTCCTTTTGTGCGTTGACCACTTTTACGTGCCATGGCACTGAAATGTCTGGTCTCGAGTAATTGATCGATATTATCAGAAGAGTATTGAAAACCTTTATGATGCAAAACAATACAGCCTTTTGGTAGTAGAAGAGAAGCTAGACCGTAATCTTGTGTAATGATGACATCAGAGGGCTTAGCAAGTTGGACGATTTTAAAGTCAGCGGAATCCGCGCCGTGCTCTACGTATACGCTCTTTACGTATTCTGGATAGTCTTGAAGAGAATAATGCGCGATACTGGAAACTAAAACCACTTGGATTTCTTTGTCTTTAACTTCTTCAATAACCACGTCTTTTACAGGACAGGCGTCAGCATCAATTAGAATTTTCATAGAATATTAAATCCTTCCTTTTAAATAGAATGAGGAACTCAGTACAATGATCTGTTTTCCACAGTGTAGCATAAAATATGGTAGACTGAGAAAAAGAGTAGAACGGAAAGAAGGAATTCGATGAATGATGAAATCATTTTGAGTACAGCGGAAATGGTCCGCTCTAGATTGACAGGAGAAGGATCAGGTCATGACTGGTTCCATATTGAACGTGTCTGGAATAATGCGATCAAAATTGGTAAAGCTGAAAAAGCAGATTTATTCGTTGTGCAACTAGCTGCTCTATTGCATGATCTTGCAGACGACAAGATCGTTTCCAGCGAAGCAGAAGGTGTCTCTGAAATTAATTACTGGCTTGAAGGAGAAGGGGTGCCGTCTGCTGTCATTGAACATGTTTTATCCATCATCCAGACAATGTCTTATAAAGGTGGGAACAACCACTTGTATGGGTCTCTAGAAGCGAAAGTGGTTCAGGATGCAGATCGCTTGGATGCTATTGGAGCAGTTGGAATTGCTAGAACCTTTGTATACGCTGGGAGCGTGGGCAATCCGATTTTTGATCCTCAGTATACTGTTCGAGAAAATATGACTAAAAAGGAATACCGTGAAGGAAAAAGTAGTGCAATCCATCATTTTTATGAAAAATTACTGAAACTAAAAGAACTTATGAATACCGAAACAGCCATCCAGCTAGCAGAAGACCGTCACCAGTTTATGGAAATCTATCTGGAACAATTCTTTAAAGAATATACCCTAGAAGAAGAGTAAAAGAACCGTAGTTTCGACACTTATAGGCTTGTAGGCCTCATAGTCGAAACTGCGGTTTTTAAATGATGTCAGTTTGAAGAATACATGTCCGATTGGTGGAACTGAGATTGAAATAACAAGTGAGTTTGAAGAATACATGCCTAATTGTTGGAACTGAGATTGAAATAACAAGTGAGTTTGAAGAATACATGCCTAATTGTTGGAACTGAGATTGAAATAACAAGTGAGTTTGAAGAATACATGTCTGATTGGTGGAACTGAGATTGAAATAACAATCCAGTCTAAAGAATACACGTCTATTCTTAAAATAGAGGTCGTTAAATATGCCAATTTGAAAAAATTCTATCTTAAATTCGATCTCCAAGGTGTAAAATAGTCGCGCAAGTGGTTCGAATACCATCTAAATATTCTTTTTCGCCGATGTTTTCATTAGGTGCGTGGTTATCTTCGTCCACATTGGCGTAAGGAATCGTTAGGGATGGGATACCTAAGATATCTGTGAAGATATACATCGGTCCTGTTCCACCAAGAGCCGGCAGAACGACCGGAGTTTTACCATGTGAAATTTCTACTGCCTGAATGACTTTTTGGACAATGTCTAGATGCATAGGGGTTCTAGAAGGTTTGACACCACCTAAATAATCGACAGATATCTCACTTTTAGATTGGAATTGTTCAACGTGATTTAAAATAGATTCGAAAATTTGATTTGGGTCTTGATCAGCGGCCAAACGCATATCAATTTTCACTTTCGCTTCGCTTGGAATAATGGTTTTAGTTCCTTCTCCAGTGTAGCCACTTCCAAACCCCGCGATATTAAAAGTTGGAGAGAGACACAGCTTTTTATAGTACTCTTCAATAGTCATACTGATTTCGTCAATCCCGATGACTTCAGCAATCGCTTCTGGATTGAAGGGTAGCGAGCGGATATGATCCAATTCTTCTTTTGTTGGCGTCAGAATGCCGTTATAAAAGCCATCAATTAAAACGGTCCCTTCTTCGTCAATCATAGAACGAATCAAGTTGATTAAGTCCATTGCAGGATTGGGTGCAATATTGCCTTTGTTTCCAGAATGATTATCTCTTAAAGCCCCTTTAGCGTTCAATTCAATATATAAAAGGCCTCGGTTTCCTAAAGTAACAGAAGGTTGATCTTTGCCTTCCATCGGCCCATCTGCTGTATAGGCAATATCTGCTTTAAGTAAGTCTTTATGTTTTTCAGCAAAAGGCTCTAGATTCACACTCCCTTTTTCTTCTTCTCCTTCGAATAGGAATTTCACATTGATCGGTAGTTTACCATATAATTCCAGCAAGGCTTTCACAGCGAGTACATGTGCAACCAGTTGCCCTTTGTTGTCACCAGTACCTCTTCCAAAAATCTTACCGTCACGAATCGTAGGTTCAAAAGGTTCTGAGCGCCATAATTCTAGAGGTTCAGGCGGTTGAACATCGTAATGACCATAAAACAAAACGGTTAATTCGTTATCAGGATGCAGGACTTCTCCATAAACTACAGGAAATCCTTCAGTTTCCAATAGTTGTGTTTCAATTCCGGCGTCTATCATCATTGATTGAAGCAAATCAGCACACTCTAGAACCCCTAAATTCTGAGCACTGATACTCGGTTGTCTAATCAATCTGAATAATGATTCCATATGGAACGCTTTTTCTGATGCTAGTTTTATAGCTACTTCTTTGAATGTATCGTTTTGATGCATAACAATCTCCCCCTTATTTCAATCCATCGAATGGTTTTCCTTGAAATCAAGTATACATAAAAATGAGAATATTTACATTTAAATTAAATAAATTTCTCATAATAAATAAAAATCCCAATCATTCCCATTAAAGAAAGGGAACGATTGGGAAAAAGTAGATTCATTTATGGTTTTAAGATTAAAAATCCTCAAAGTGTTCGATATCGTCAACATCTTGTACAGGTTCGTGCTCCAAAAATTCGGATGGAATATTTGTCAGGTAAGGTGTTGCTTCTGCTTTTAATCCCTTACCGTATTTTTTGATGAATAAGATGGTTATAGCCAGAACAATCACGAAAACTACGGAATAAAGCGTTAGTTCCTGAATGAATTCTGCAGTAGGATTGGCAATGATGTACAATTCTTCTAAACTAGCAGAGTCACTTGTAAAAAGAGTAGGTATGATAACGATAAAGTTATAAAGCGCGTGGGTCAGAATAGGATAAACAAGCTTTTTTGTCTTGGTGTAGACTACAGCACACAGAAATCCTAAAATCAGTTGCGGAAAGAACAAAGAATTAAAATGAATAATCATAAAGATGATGGAGCTGAATAGAATCCCTTTCCAGACTCCGTATTTCTCCGACCATTTATTCATCAATACGCCTCTAAAGAAAACTTCTTCAACAATCGGTGCGGCGATTACTGTAAGAGGGAAAAGATAGATGAAAGAAGGCGTTTCGACTATTAATTCATTTGGATTCAAACCCATATAAGAGATAAAAAAGGTATAAAAATCTGTAAATGACAAAAAGATGCGCAAAGCAAAATAGATAAACAGACTTCCACAGATAGCGACTAAAATGGTCAGTCCAGCTACCGGAAGCAACTGCTTTTTCTCAGGTGGGCCTTCTCCAGTGATACCAGTCGTGAAGACGTTCTGCTTGGATAATTGGCGAAGAATAATTTTATAAATCAGAAAATATAAAAATAAACTAATCATCAATCCAAAAATTTCTGGATAATTTTCTTGCATGGCAATGAGTAAAAAGGCATTAGCAAATTCAATGCCGATCATCGTCAGCACGCTTCGCCAGACAATAGCCCAGATGGATAACTTTTTTAACGAATTTATGTACATATGTAACACCCTCCAGATTTAAACGTGATCGTTTATATATTGATATAAAGAATGTATCATACATTTGTGCTTTCAGGTAAAGAAATGTCCAACTCTTCCTATTTTGTTCGGATGGTGTATGATAAAATACTCCTAATCGTAACTTATGGAGGTACATAAATGGATAAGATTTTAGAAATGAAAGAAGTCACGAAATCTTTTGGAGGTAATCATGTGCTGAAAGGCGTAGATTTTTCAGTCTATCCGGGTGAAATTATCGGATATATTGGACCAAATGGAGCAGGGAAAAGTACAACCGTTAAAATGATTTTAGGATTACTACAGCCAGATAGGGGAGACATTTTCATATTTGGAAAGCCTCTTAAAGATTCAGGAGATGCCTATAAAGCTCGAATCGGTTATGTGCCTGAAAATGCAGAACTATACGATACCTTATCTGCTGAAGAGTACTTGCTCTTTGTAGGTAGACTATATGGACTGGAAGAAAATATGGTTCGAGAGAAGAGCCTAAAAATGATGCAGATCCTAGGTATCGAAGAAGCCTTCAAGAACCGTTTATCTTCATTTTCGAAAGGGATGCGTCAGAAAGTCTTGATTATATCTAGCTTATTACATAACCCAGATATTCTATTTTGGGATGAGCCGTTAAATGGGTTAGACGCCAACAGCGTACAAATCGTAAAAGAAATTCTTTCAGAATTGAAAAAAGAAGGGAAAACAGTCTTTTATTCTTCGCATATTATGGATACGGTGGAGAAACTCAGTGACCGTATTATCATCTTGAATGAAGGACGCGTGGTAGCTGACGGACATTTTGATGAGCTTCAAAAAGAGGCAGATGGAACACTTGAGCAGTTGTTCAATCAGTTGACGGGATTCAACGAATATGAAGAACTCGCCAATGCCTTCGTTTCAGTCATGAAAGGAGAAACGCCTTATGATGCGTAATGTTTTTGGTGGAAGTCAGAAACAAGAGGTAAGTTTCTTTATCAAGATTATCAGAAAACTAGCGCCAGTGTATCGACGTTTGGGTGTGGATTATCCCATCATGGAAAAAATCATCGATACAAAGCTGCTTATGGATAGCCGACAGGAAAAAGTGATTCCAACGAATTCTATGTGGGGAAACAGTAAGGAAGAGGACGAAGATAAAAATGCTTTCTTCCAGTCTTTATGGGCCTATGCATTGATCAGCCTGATTCTATTATTTGTCTTCGCCATCGACAATATTCAGTTCCAGTACACTGTGTTCTTCAGTTTTATCTTTATAATGCTGTTATCGACTTTGATTGCAAATTTCTCTAGTATTCTACTTGAAACAAAAGACCAGATTCTGATTGGAACGAAACCGGTATCTTCAAGGACGCTGAGTGCCGCAAAAGCGACCCATGTCTTTATTTATCTTATCTCGCTAACACTTGCGCTTTCTGTACCAATGGTGGTTGGAACCTTCTTTATCCACGGGATTCTAGCAGGATTATTGGCTATTTTACTGACAGTTGTGGCATCCATCTGGTGCCTGCTACTGACAATTATCACTTATGCCACTGTACTTAAGCGATTCAATGGGGAAAAGCTGAAAAATATTATTGCTTATAGTCAAATCGGAATTTCTGTTTTCACGGTTATCGGTTATCAAGTGATGAATCAAGCTTTTCAATTTATTAATCCTAGCATGCTTGCGATTGAATTGAATCTACAATGGTGGCATATTTTTGTTTTTCCGCTATGGTTTGTTGCACCATTTGGTCTATTAGAAAACGGGTTTTCACTCACATATTTAGTGTATATTGTTTTACTTATTGGAGGGACTGCTGCGCTGGCGGTTCTCTATTATTTCAATAGTGATAAGCTGGAAGCGAACTTACAGAAACTTGAAAGTGGAGAAGGCGATACAGACAAACGTTCATGGTACGAAACGCTATCGAGTAAGTGTCTGTGCTGGGATAAAAAGGAAAGAGGATACTATCATTTCACATGGCAACTGACCAAAAACGAAAGAGAATTCAAGACAAGACTATACCCGTCTCTAGCGACCATTTTTGTCTTTCCGATTATACTCATAGGGTCAACATACCAGTTAACGGAAGATGGCGGAGTTGGAATCAATCAATTGTCTGTGTTCAAGTACATGCCCTATTATGCACTCTTAGTTATTCCAATGCTGGCTGTTTCAGTGAAGTACTCCAAAAATTTCAAAGGAAGTTGGATATTTGGAATGCGTTCTGAAAATCATGCAGGGGTTTTTATAAGAGGTATGATCAAAGCACTGATCATGAAGTTGCTTTTTCCAATCTATCTGGTTTTATCGAGTGTCGTCCTAGTCTTTTCGGACTTGGAGATTTTACCGGCTTTGCTGAATGGGTTATTGCTGGTTATCTTGATTTTCTCAATAGAAGTTAAACGTACGATACAAACCTTTCCTTTTTCAAAGAGGTATAACGCTTCTGAAGCAAACCAAGGATGCTTTGCGACGGTTATTTTTATAGCCATTACAGGGATTGTTGCAGTGGGGATGTTTGCTATACAGGAGTTAGTACCTTTTGGTGTTTATATCTTGATGGTTACTTTACTAGCTATAGACGGATGGATTCTGACAAAAGGTTTCGACAAAATCACACTCAAAATGGACTAACTAAAAAGTAGCCGAACACCTTTTGAAAGGGCGTTCGGCTACTTTTATTTGTTGACTCCGTTTTTTCTTTTAAGACTTCTTGCTAAAACGTCCAGAGTGCTAATGAATATTTCTTTTTGTGGAGTAGAAATAGATGAAACCGAGGTCGTTTTACTATAAAAAGTGTGATCTGTTAATGCAGCGAACTCAGATAAAACTTCTGTATCTTCTTTTGTCAGCGTTTGAAATACAGTTATATAGTCATAGACTGTCTGAGTTTTTGATCTTTTTTGCTTCTGATCAAATAATCGTAATGTCCAATGGCAAGCTTTTTCAAGAGAAATCTTATTGTCTTGAATCGCTTTTTTTAGTAACCAGGTCATTAAGCGTAAGTGTAGCGAGAAATACAATGTGCTAAATACGAATAAGATCAGACTGAAGATCATAAGCATAAATGCAACGGTAGAAAGGGGAGAACGATCAGGGGATTTCACTTCTTCTGTTTCGCCCTCTTCTTCAGCTGCAGGGTCCTCTATTGATTCCTCTCCAACTTCTTCAGATAGTGCTTCTTCTTCAGTATTTTCGTCGACTGCAGTGTCTGTATCGGCTTCAAGATCTTCCAATGTTACGGCTTGATCATCAAAAGAAAAACGGTCATCTTCAGGAGAAACATCGTTTTCCGTTCGTGTGATTGGATTAGCAAAGGAAGGACTAGGTTCAAAAGGTACCCATCCAGTACTTGGGAAATAGACTTCCGGCCAAGAATGAGCATTTGAATTGGTGATTTGATAATATTGTTCTCCATCAGCATTAGTCTGGCTACTTCCAGGAGTAAATCCTTTGACCCACCGAGCGGGAATCCCTATAGAACGTAGCATGGTAACCATTGCACTGGAAAAATTATCACAGTATCCAACTTTTGTTTCAAATAGGAAATGTTCAACATAATCTTCTCCCGACGGTGTTTGAGCGGTATCTCTTAAACTATACCGATAACCACCTTCACTTTTCAGATACGATTCTATTGCTCGAACCATTTCATACTCGCTATTCATTCCCTCGGTTAGTTCTTGTGCTAGCTCTCTCACGCGTTGCGGGAAATCTAGTGGAAGTTGAACGCCTTCTGGTGCAGCGAGAGACATCCATTCAGCAAGCGACTGATCACCTGATTCGATGAGCGTATCGTCTAGTGGCTGGCTAGACATTTCTTCCCAAAAGGACATTCTCCAACCATCATCTTCTCGAAGTTGAGCCTCATCTAGTCGGTCTGGGAAACTAGAATCATAATCTACATTGTATCCTTCCAAAATGCCTTCGTTATCTTGGACATCGTTGTACTCGGTTGAGTAATTGTATGACATAGAATAGTCTATAGGATCAGCGTCTATTTCTATAGTAGTCCATCCATAAGGATAGGCAATATACTCTATTGGAGCCTGCCAATCAACAGAAGCGGTAGTGAGCACGCCGCCTTCAGAAACATCAGCAGCAGCCAAGGTAGAAGTTGCATAATCTCTACGTTCATATGGAGAATAGACTTCTTCTGATAGACCCGCGGGGGAACTACCCCAACCTTCGCCAGTATAATTCCAACGATGCAAGACTTTCCAGTAATTAGGTTCTGGTGTATATGCTTGAAATAGCCGTGTGTAATCTTTTCTCAAGGGACCACCCAATTGTTCGTCATTGGTTCCTATGCCTGTCTCGCGGTATCTTGAACCTGGAGACTGAGCATCAACCCAGTCAAAAAAACCACGACTTTCGAGTCTGTTTTGATAACCAATCGTACTCATTTCAAACCATTCCTGAGAAGGCATAAACCAATCGACTCCCCAGTAAGCCAATCCAACCAATGCACCAGTGAGAAGGCTGGTTAAAGTAGAAAGTTTAAAAAAGTACCAATTACTCTGGATTTGATTCAGTTTTGTAAGGCCAATTAAGAGCATGCCAAACCCAATAACGGTTACCGCCTGAGAAAGAATTGCGTAACTTGTAAAGGTGTGTAAAATCATAAGATAACCAAAAGCGACAAGAAAAGATGGATAAGCAAACTTTTGACGAATCGTGGTAAAGGTTAGTAAAGTTGCCAACACAAAGAGGGCTAAAATAGCGAGAAATAAAGGTACGGAAGACGTATTTCCAGTAATCACTTGATTCCATTCTTGTTGTCCCAATTGCCATAAGTTAAAGAACCACTTAGTCAGTGATACTTCAATGGTCAAAGATGGAAACGATCGATAAAGAAAGACGAGAATCACGAAGATTTGGACTATAAAGTACGTCCACCACTTTTTGAAAAAGGCAGCCGTCAATTGAGTGATTGCGAAAAAGAGGACAATAGATTCAAAACCAGATAATGCATTGATCCGTAAAAATAAAAAAAGTACAGGAAGAATTAAAAAACTATGAACCAATCCTATTAGTAAAGAACGCATACATTCTGATAAAGAGCTGATATAAGGTTTCACTCTTCAGCGCCTCCTTTCAGTGAATTCAATTGACGCTCATCTAAAATAAATAGATTAGGCGTGTTTTTAATCGTATCAGGTAAGGATATATTCCGTGGCGCTATAATCAAAATAGTCGTTTTAAACGTATCTAAAGGACCTAGTAATTTGAGTAAGCGCTGATCATCTTCACTTGGTTGAATCGTTAGATAATCATCGGGATGGCTGTGTTTGGTAGTTTGTCCGTTAAATGAACCTAGCAAGTGAAGGTCATTTTTAGAATTAACAGATAAATACTGATCCAGACTGTAGGCTAAACTGAGTAAATCTTCAAACCGTGAAGAAGAGAAGCCTACAAAGTACAAACTGATAGATAGGTGATCTTCACGATCATATTCTTTGATCATCCACTGTTCCCGTTTCAAGCTCGACTTCCAGTCAATAGAGCCAATTGCGTCGCGAGGTTGATAAGCTCTTAATTCTTTCACTTCAAAAGCGTGGGAGAGAGAATCTAAATCTGTTAAGCGAATGGCTTGTTCAGATAAGAGTTTTAATATCCGCTCTTGTGGTGCTTTTTTTGGATAAATTGCAAAATCTACGGAAAGTGAATGTGTAAAGCGATGTCTAAACAAACCAAATAAACCGAGTCCTCGGGTCTGAACCGTCAACTGCTCATAATGACCTCTAGTCATATGTTGAGACAAAGCACGAAACTCTGAGTGATTCTTTAAAAATAGATCCGGATAAACTGTCTGAAAAATCTGAATGCCTTGCTGATCGGTTAGAATCAATTCAAACGAAGACAATAAAAATAAAAGATGCCATCTTCGGTAAAGGGTAAAAGAAAGATCTAAGCGATTATCTTCCGTAACAACCCATTGGATATTCTTGAAATAGATCTTCAAGCGAGATGAAAAAAAAGCGACCAATAAAACGAGTGAAAAACTATAGAAAATAAACCAGGACACAGAAGAAGGAAACGTTAATGTGTAAAGAATGGTAAAAAAGTATAATAATACGAACGTTAACCCACGCCAATTAATAAAACGCTGCTTCATTTCGAGCTCCTGATTTTAGTAGGAATATCTACCTGACTGATAAGTTCGTCAATAAAGTCATCAATTGCTTGAGCAGTCATTCTATTTACAAATAAAAGGCGATGTCTGAATAAAGGTTTAATAATAGATAAGATATCTTGCGGGGTGACATAATCACGACCACTTAAAAGAGCCTGGCCGCGTGCAGCAGCTAAACAATACTGGGTTCCTCTCGGACTGATACCGAGTCTAAGTTCAGAATGGTTACGAGTACGGTCAACAAGCATAATCATATAATCTAGTAGTTGTGGATTGACATAAACAGATTTTACTAGCTCTTTAAGCGTATTGAATTCGTTTAAAGACAAAATCGGTTGTAACTGTTCTATTGAGCTTAATTGATCTGGGGATTCGAGCATTCGGATTTCCTGTTCCTTACTAGGATATCCTAGAGAAAGTTGAAAAAGAAAACGATCGAGCTGAGCTTCAGGCAAAGGATAGGTTCCTTCGTAGTCGATAGGATTTTGAGTAGCCAAAACAAAGAAAGGGTCCGGTAATAGATGGGTTTCACTATCAAGTGTTACTTGTTTTTCAGACATGGCTTCTAGCATGGCTGCCTGTGTTCTTGGAGAAGTACGATTGATCTCGTCTGCTAGTACGATTTGGTTGAACAAAGGACCGTGCCGAAACTCGAATTGAGCATCTTGCATATTGGGTACGGAAAAGCCAATAATGTCAGAAGGGATCAAGTCTGGTGTGAATTGAATTCGTGAGAAATCAGCTTCCAGACACTTGGCTATCGTTTTAATCAGGAGCGTTTTACCTACACCGGGAATATCTTCAAAAAGGACATGACCGCCCGCCAGCATGGCAATCAAGGTATATCGGGTAACGTCTTTTTTACCGATTACAATCTGATCGACCGTATCAATTAATGTATGTAATTTTGCAATAGATTTCTCTGTTTGTACTGAATAAGTCAAAGGTATAGCCTCCTGAGTTACTGATTTAAAGGGATAAGATCGAAAAATCAAACCAGTTAAATATGTTTATATAATTGTAAATAGAATGAGATAAGAATACAATGAGAAACTTGCAACTTTAGTGAAATTATAAATAATCAATGCAATTAAAATGGGGGGGGATCCTGTTTAGATAAAAAGAGAGAAAGTATCGAGTCAACCTCAAAACTTTCTCTCTTTCTTATAACTCCAATTGTTAACGGTTAATCATTGAATAATTTTTTGTAAATAATAGCTAGATCAAGGCTCACTTTGTGCAGGTCAAACTGTTCAGCAGCATGGCGACCTGGAGTAGTCAGTGAGGGAAGTTTTTTCTCTAAAATCAAAGGAAGTATTTTTTTGAATCCTTCTTGGGTGGCTGCTTTATAAACTACTGTCTTATCAGGTAACCACTCTCTGTAAATTGGAATATCTCTAACCAATATAGGAAGTTCGTTGGCCAACGCTTCTAGCAGTACAATACCTTCTGTTTCTTCATGTGTCATGAATAGAAATAAATCACTACCCGAATAGACATCTCGTAATTCAGAAGAAGAAACGAATCCGGGGAATTGTACGTTAGCTGAAGCTTGTTTAATGGCATTTTGTACGGTCCGAGTCATAAGAGACTTTGACGTATGTCCAAACCAGAAAAACAAGTATTCAGGATACTGTTTGGCTAAGGCTAAAAAATCTAGGATACCTTTGCGTTCAATCAAGTGTCCAACGGAAACAATGACTTTTTGATCTTCAGCCAAGTGGTACTGCTTTCTGAAACGCGCACCATTAGAAGATACTTTAGTGAAATAAGTGGTATCGACTCCGTTCGATAAAGAAACGATAGGTCTGTTTAAACTATAATTCAGTAAAATATTTTTAGAATATTGTGTTGGTGTGACAATGATATCTCCTTGGCGGTAGCAATACTGCAGCCATTTTTTAAAAAGTGGCGCAATCACATTGGATCCACGGAAAGAATTCCTAAAATCCTCCATAGTGGAATGTCCATAATAGATAACTTTTTTTCCATCACTATGAGCTTTTTTCGCCATAAATACAGAGTCGGGAAGTATCGTATTCAAATGCACTACGTCGTAGTCTTCTTTAGGATTTTCAGTATAAGCTACATTCAGGGATTCTAACATTTTTTTCTGGTGACGAAGTGCTTCACCAATCCCACTTTGAGTGATGACTTTTTCTGAACCTTTATACAGTAAGACTTTCTTGTTGAAGTGTTCCAATTAAATCCTCATTCCTAGAGAGAGAAAACGTGCTGATGCGTATGGGTTCTGATAGCTTCTAAATAGACCAGTTCCACACTTTTTCCAAAAGCTTCGATAGAGTACGTTTCTTCGATTTTGTTTTGTGCTGCCAGTTTTTTTGAATGATCAAAATCATCTTGAGTTAATAGGGTATAAAGAAAAGACTTGAATTCAGAAAATTCAGTATACTGAAATCCATTCTCTCCATCTTCAATTACGTCAATTAGACAATCATCTTTTCTACATAAAGCAAAAACGCCGCTTGCAAGAGCTTCAATATAAGAAAGACCTTGCGTTTCACTAGTAGACGCACTGACAAAAAGATCTCCTGCCTGATAGTAAGTGGCGATTTTATTAGGATCGACCATGCCGGCGAAGACTACAAAGGCACGAGCGTCTATTTCATCAATGAAGGCCTCCAGTGTTTCTCTGTAAGGGCCATCTCCAACAACTAGGAGTCGAAGCTTCGGATCATTAAGCTCTTTAAGGTAAGAAATAATTTCTTCCAAATTTTTTTCTTTAGCGATTCTTCCGACACTGACAAGTACGGAACAATCATCGGGTATAGAAAGAGAGCGTCTCAATGCTGTAATCTCTTTCTGGTCAACTGGCTTATTGAATTTCTCTAAATCCAAACCAGTAGGAATCACATGTACAGGCTGATTTACCTTGTATCCTTTTAAAAGGGATTCGACTTTTTTTGTCGGAACAATCACGGCATCTGAATGGTTCAAGACTCTTTTGCTGAACAAAGCAACAGCCTTTTTACCCCATTTTTTATTTGGTGAAAAATAATGCGTATAATCTTCATAGACAGTGTGATATGTATGCACTATTGGGATCATCAAAGTCTGAGAGATTCTACGCGCGATTCTAAACGTGCTGAACTCACATTGAGTGTGAATCACATCAGGGTTCCATTCTAGAATATGAGACAACACATCATCATCCATCGTCAAGGCCACTCGTGCACCGGGATAAATTTTTCCGACACCATAAGAAGGCATTGAATATAAACCCCGCTCTTCATCTACATGAGAGTTGGATTTTTCTGATAGAGTCAGTATGCGGACTTCGTGTCCCATGTCTGTCAAAATCTCTTTTAGGTTGATAATAGAAGTGATTACACCGTTAACAGTTGGAGTGTACCATTCTGTTGTAATTAATATCTTCATATCGTCCTCCAAAATTGATTGTCTTCATTATACTCTAAAAACTCTATAAAATAGACTGAATTTCAAAATTATCACGCAAATTTTACGAATTGTTAAAAGTATTTGTAAGAATGTTCATATGTGTGAATGCTACTGTCATCACTGTACCCTTAATCAACTTCTTTTACATCAGACCTTAGACTGGTTTTTGGTTGTGCGAAAAGGTATAAAGTTCTTTAAAATAAACAGATTATACATTGTTTTATATAGTATAGTTACGATACAATAAGTAAAAGCCAATTACAACATTAAGGAGCTAGGATTTATGAAAAGAATTATCTTGACAGGAGACCGTCCTACAGGGAAATTGCATCTAGGACATTATGTAGGATCTCTTCAAAATCGTTTAAAAATGCAACAAGATCCAGATAACCATATCTATGTTATGATTGCTGACCAGCAAGCTTTAACAGACAATGCTAAAACACCTGAAAAAGTTCAGAAAAGTGTAACAGAAGTAGCACTTGATTATCTTGCAATAGGGTTGGATCCAGAAAAAACAACCATTTTTATTCAGTCACAGATTCCTCAACTAGCTGAACTGATGATGTATTATTTGAATATCGTTACAGTATCCAGATTGAACCGAAATCCTACAGTGAAATCTGAAATTCAAGAAAAAGGCTTTAATGAAAGTATACCTGCGGGATTCTTTATGTACCCTGTCAGCCAAGCTGCCGATATTACAGCTTTTAAAGCAACACATGTACCAGTTGGAGAAGATCAGAGACCGATGCTGGAACAGACAAGAGAAATTGCGCGTGACTTCAATAGAATTTACCATACAGATGCTTTAATTGAACCAGATATCATTTTACCGCCAAAAGGACACGGAAGATTAGTTGGAATAGATGGTAGAGGTAAAATGAGCAAATCGCTCAATAATGGTATTTACTTATCAGATTCAGCGGATGATATCCAGAAAAAAGTGATGAGTATGTATACAGATCCGAATCATATCCGTGTAGAAGATCCAGGCCAGGTTGAAGGTAATGTTGTTTTCACCTACCTTGATGTCTTTGATGATGATAAAGAGAAAGTTCAAGAACTGAAAGACCACTATCAAAAGGGTGGGCTAGGAGACGTTAAGATTAAACGTTACTTGAATGAGGTTCTTCAAGCTAAACTACAACCGATTCGCGAACGCAGAGAAGAAGCTTCAAAAGATTTGGATGCCGTTCACGCCATGCTGAAAGCCGGTAGTGAGAAAGCAGAAAAAGTCGCTGCGCAAACACTGGATGAAGTGAAAAGTGCTATGGGAATCAATTATTTTAAATAAACCAGTGAGATACACAAGAGGAGCGTCAAAGCTCTTCTGTGTATCTTTTCTATTCTAAAAAGAAAGTAGGTAGGCATATGTTAGAGACAGAAAGACTGAGGTTAAGAGACTATACACAGAATGATTTGGAATTTTTAAAGACCTTAACTTCAAATCCTAAAGTTGTAAAGTATATAGGAATTGGAGAAGTTTATACGCAAGAGCAGACAAAAGCTGCCTTAGAGCGTATGTTCAACTTATATGAAAAAAATCCATATATGGGACTCAAAGTAATCGAATTAAAGGACAGTGGGGAACCAGTCGGCCATGCAGGATTTCTTCCTCAAACCGTAGAAGGTATAGACTATACGGAAATCGGCTATTGGATTGCAGAAGAACATTGGAGAAATGGCTACGCTACAGAAATCGCGACGGCTTTGAGAGCATTCGGGGAACAGCAACTACACTTAGATGAGATCATTTCATTGGTTCATGTAGAAAATGAAGGCTCAAAAAAAGTTGCAGAAGCTAATGGGATGCAGATCAAAAAAACGGTGACTTTGAAAGGGAAAGACGTTTACGTGTTTTCAACATTAGAAAAGTAAGTTAAAAAGAGGATTCTCTACCGAATTAAGTAGAGAATCCTCTTTTAGTACCAATTCCTTCTTTGAACACTAGCTTTTTTGAAAATAGATTTTAAAGCTACTTCATCATCTTCGACTAATGTCCGTTTAAGTTTGTCGAGTTCATCTTCGAATGCTTCTATAGAATTTAAGAGAGCAGAACGATTATTCAAAAAAAGTTCGCTCCACAAGTCTCCATTGATATCTGCGATTCTTGTAAGCTCCTTAAAACTATTACCGGCAAAGGTCAGTGTGTCTTCAGAAGCTTGCGAACTATTTACGACAGCTACAGAAAGAGCGTGCATCAGCTGACTGACGTATGCAATTTGGTTATCGTGTAATTCTGGAGTGACACGCGAAAGAGTTTCAAATCCGATATCCCGATAAACCTTTTCAACAAGCACAAGATTAGCTTCTCTATTAAATGGAATAGGGGTGATTAAGGCGTTCGCCCCAATAAATCGAGTATGGTCTGCGCCAATGAAGCCTTTCTTTTCACTTCCACGCATTGGATGAGCAAAAACAAAATCAGCCGTATCAGGTAGAACTTTCATCACTTGTTCAACGATGGATGTCTTCACACCTGTAACATCTGTCAATACAAGACCACTTTTAAAGTCATCTCTGTACTGTTCAACAAAAGACGCAATTTGATTGGGATAAAGGGAGAGTAGAACAAGATCCATATCAGGTAACAGTACTTTTGCATCAGTGTAACCTTTGATGATCAGCCCTTCTTTTTCTGCGGTCGCAATCGTGTTTGGATCAAGATCTACTCCGTAAATTTCTTTGTACCCAGCCGCTTTGAGGCCCATAGCAAATGAACCGCCAATTGCGCCTAGTCCAATAAGTGCAATTTTCATTTCAGACTCCTTTAAACTAAATTTTCTTCTAAAGCATGAACGGCTAGAGTATATCCTGCTGCCCCAAAGCCGGAAATTTGTCCGATACAGGCAGGAGCCACAACGGATTCTTTTCTGAAAGATTCTCTGGCGTTGATGGCACTCAGATGCACTTCCACTGTAGGAACCGCAATTGCTTTGACTGCATCATGAATTGCATAACTATAATGTGTATAAGCGGCAGGGTTAAAAATGATGCCGTCTATATTATCTGTATGTGCTTGTTGTATTCGGTCGATTAAATCACCTTCTGAGTTGCTTTGAAAGAATGTACAGTTATGACCGCGCTCGGTAGCATAGTGATTGATCTGCTTTTCTATATCTTCTAATGTTTGAGTACCGTAGATTTCTGGTTCACGAATACCGAGAAAGTTCAGATTCGGTCCATTCAGGATCAGTAAATTCATTTGCTTACTCCTTTTTTAATGGTTTCAGGAAGATTTTGTTCAATTGTCTTTAATACATAAGCTTCACTGGAATCGTTTTTCACAACAAAATCCGCAGCAGAACGGTAAAGTTCAATCCGCTCATCATATAATTGGTATAGTTTATCTGTGCCGTCTTTTAATAAAGGACGATGATCCACTCGAATATCTTCAACGATATTATCTACAGGCCGATCAATAAAAACAATCCAGCCAGTTTTCTTAAGAGCCTGTATGTTTTCTTTTTTTAACACAACTCCACCGCCACAAGAAATAATGGAATGTGTTGTTTCTGAAGCGACTCGTCTACAAGTATCGGATTCAATCATTCTAAAGTGTGCTTCACCAATTTCAAATAATTCTGGAATAGACTGATACGTTGTTTTTTCAATGACTTCATCTGTATCAATGAAGGATAAACCTAATTTTTGACTAAGTTTTTTTCCAAAGCTTGTTTTACCGCTACCTGTCATGCCAATGAATACTAAGTTTGTTTTCAATTAGATTCACTCAATTCATTTTGAAAGTACTCAATCAATTCGTCGATCAAGCTGTCTTCAATCATACAGTTTTCCCAGATTTCCACTGCTCGAACGGCTTGTCCAACGAGCATTTCTAGACCATTCGCAGTCTCTTTATGCAATTGATTCCCCATTTTTAATAAGTTGGTTACTTCAGGGTTATAAATTAAGTCTATAATTGTGCCGAACTGCTCAACGATCGAAGCATCGACAGGAGAATCATTCATTTCTGGATACATACCAACTGGAGTAGTATTAATTAGATAATCTCCGCTGTATGAAGATAAAGAATCGTAAGTGGTATAGGTCTTTTTCGTGGTGTCCTCATATTTTTCAGGAGATCTCGAAGCAATAATCAGTTGTTCAATCCCCTGATCAAGAAGGTAGGCTTCAACAATCTTTGCAGCTCCGCCTGTTCCTAGAATAACTGCTGTTTTATCTTTTATTGTCCAGTTTCTTCTTTGGAAAATCAAACTAAAGCCTGCATAGTCTGTATTGTGACCGATTAGCTTTCCGTTTTTATGCTCTATGGTATTAACAGCATTCAATTTTTCAGCAAATGAATCAATCTCGTCTAAATAAGGCATAACTTTTTCTTTATAAGGGATCGTAACATTCACACCATTGATCGTTAAGGCTTTTACACCAGAAACGGCTTGCTCAAGAAGAGCTGGTTTAAATGCGAAAGCTTTATAAGCAGCATCGATTCTAAGCAGTTGATAAATGCGTTTATGTAGAGCCGGAGAAAGTGTATGGGAGAGGGATTCTCCAAATAAACCATAAAAGTGCATAATAAACTCCTTTCGTCATCCATATATTGGTTTGAAGTATAGACAAAAGAAAAATAAAACACAAATAGAATTTATTTTTAAAAATTTTTTCAAGAAATTTTATTCAATAAAAAAGCTTATGGTTAAGCGATAATATGAGAATTTAAGAAAGAACATTAAAAGATTATTTGAGTTTTTTTGAGGATGACTGTTGACAAGCCTAAATCTAATTGCTAGTATTGGGTCACAGTTGAACAACAGCTGATACTAATTGATTGAAGGAGAGAAATTGAGATGAATAGACAATTACAAATCGAAATGGCTCCGCAATTGAATAGTTATTACTTTAGCTTCTTTAGGATCAAATCTATGGAGGCTGAAGAGCTTTAAGCTGCTGACAACAGCGTCCCATAGATTTCACGAGAAATCGAATGGGGCGCACAAGTAAAATAACAACATTTTATGAGTGAACTTAACCAACGCCGCATTCGAACTTCTCCCAAAAAGAGAACTCGAACGCGGCGTTTTTGTTGTGGCCGTTCGAAGCAAAGCGAGTTACGGCCACAATACTAGGCGAACGCCAGTGAGCGTAGTCACCCGAGCCGCAAGGCAAACCGTTCGAAGCGAAGCGAGTTACGGGCAAAGTACTAGGCGAGCGTAGTTACCTAAATCGTTCGAATAAAAGTTAAAGACGTTGTTCAATCGTACCGAGAAGTCTGTTAAAAAAGAAACCATCTACATTCAAAAAATAGTGAGGGATGCACATATGATGATTCATACATTAGGGCCAGAAAGTACGGATAGTTATGCAGCAGCTAAATCTTTGATCAAGTCAGAAGAAGATGACATTGTTGCATATCCGTCCTTTGACAACTTGATTCATAACATTGAGCTGTTGAAAGGAGAGTACGTATTATTCCCGGTAGCCTTTAAAAGCGCTCGAAGGGAATACGGCTGGAAAGAATTTAATTATGATTACTGGGATAAAGTGGAACTTGTCGAAGTCTTTCAGAAAAAAACGAAGCCTATGGTGCTCGTCAAAAATAAAGAACATTCTGAAAATACAGCGATGATTCATCCAGCGACCACTATTTTCTTGAAAAAGTATTTGGAATCGATCGAAGATCCAACATTGATCACTTATACAGACAGTAAATATAAAGCATGGACAGCTTTTTGTAAGAAAAACTTGAAGTACACCATCATTAGTGAGGATGTGTTTGAAAAAGAGCGCTACCCCGAACATGAAGTAGAAGAACGATATGAACCAGTAATGGTTTGGTGTTTATACAAAATAATTTAAAAAAAGAGGAGAATGATCATGATAGTCGTATTAAAACAAGGTGTTTCAGCAGAATCAGTTAAAGAAATTACAAAAAAATTAGAAGCAAAAGGTGTTTCTGTTAGTCATTTTTCAGATGTTAAAAGAGATTTTCTAGGCTTGATTGGAGATACAAGTGGAATCGATACACATCAGATACAAGCATTAAAAGAAGTTGACCAAATCGTACGCGTGGAAGATCCTTACAAACGTGCAAACAGAAAATTCCATCCTGAAAATTCTGTTATCAAAATTGATAAAGAAACAATCGGTGGCGGACAATTAGGCATCATTGCGGGACCTTGTTCAGTAGAAAGTGAAGAACAGATCATCCATGTCGCAAAACGCATCAAAGCAGCCGGAGCAAACTTCCTAAGAGGTGGGGCATTCAAACCTAGAACTTCTCCATACAGTTTCCAAGGACTTGAATTAGAAGGTTTGAGAATGCTACAAGCCGCTAAAGCTGAAACAGGTCTACCAATCGTTACAGAATTGATGTCGACTAAATGGATTGACGAGTTCGTTGACTCCGTTGATATGATTCAAATTGGTGCGCGTAATATGCAAAACTTCGATCTTCTAAAAGAAGTCGGCAAGACTCAGACACCCGTCTTATTAAAACGAGGCTTATCTGCAACTTACCAAGAATGGTTAATGTCAGCGGAATACATTATGTCTGAAGGAAACGAGAACGTGATCTTATGTGAACGTGGTATCCGTACATTTGAAACAGAAACAAGAAATACATTAGATATTCAAGCAGTACCAGTGATCAAGAAATTGTCTCACTTGCCTATTATTATAGACCCAAGTCACGCAGGTGGCATGTCTTACTTGGTTGAAGCTGGAGCAAAAGCAGGAATTGCTGCTGGAGCTGATGGCTTAATGATCGAAGTACACGATGATCCAGCAAATGCATGGAGTGATGGCGAACAATGCCTGACACCAGATGAGTTCGAAGAATTAATGATCAAAGCAAGTAAATTAGCTGAAATTGAAGGACGCTCAATTCAAGCAGCATCAACAATCTTATCTAAATAATTTAAAGGAGGGAAGACATGCCTGAATTAATCGTAAAAGTTCCTGCAGAGGAGACGAGTTATGCATTAAAAATTGAGAAAAACCTATTGAGTCAAATTGGTAGAGAAATCTCTGCCCTGTTTAGCGGCAAAAAGATTATGGTTGTAACAGATGAGACGGTCCATAACCATTACGGCGAAAACGTGCTGAATCAATTAAGAAGAGCGGGATTTGAAGTTCAGTGTATTGTCTTACCACCAGGAGAACAAACCAAAACCTTTAGTTCCATGCCAGCTATATTCAGTCAATTGATTGAATTTGGCTTGACCAGAAGTGATTTAATTATTGCACTTGGTGGCGGTGTAGTGGGAGACATTACAGGGTTTGCAGCAGCAACTTACTTGAGAGGTATTTCTTTCGTACAGATTCCAACCACACTATTGGCACAAGTAGATAGTAGTGTTGGGGGAAAAGTTGGTGTAGATTTGCCAGAAGGTAAAAATTTGGTCGGTGCTTTCTATCATCCTGAACTCGTGCTGATTGATCCATTAGTTCTAGAAACTTTAACCAATCAGTCATTCGCAGATGGTATGGCAGAAGTTATCAAGTACGGATGTATCAAAGACCAGAATCTATTCAATCATTTGATGGAAATGTCTTCAAGAGAAGAAGTGATGGATCAAATCGAATGGGTGATTGAGACGTGCTGTACAATAAAGAAAACAGTCGTACAAGAAGATGAAAAAGATACGAGTGAGCGTATGCTACTAAACTTCGGCCATACCTTGGGTCATGCCATTGAGGCGTATTATCACTACGAAGTCTACTCTCATGGTCAAGGAGTTGCGATTGGGATGGTTGAACTATCCAGACTCGCAGAAGAACAAGGACTGACGCAAACAGGAACCACAGAAAAGATTATCAAAATTCTTGAAAACCATCAGTTACCGACAAAATTAGAAACACCAGCAGATTACGCTGAAATTTTACCTTATATAGAAAAAGATAAAAAGAATTTCAAAGGTAATTTAAATATTATCGTTCTAGAGGAAATTGGGAGCGCGCGTCGAATTAAAACAGATCGAACGTTCTTCAGTAAATTAGAAGTAGGAGGAAACAAACCGTGACAACTTTAATGATAGAACCCAGTGAATTAACAGGCACGGTGACCGTTCCTCCTTCTAAAAGTATGGCCCATCGAGCAGTCATCTGCGCGGGTCTTGCAACGGGACAAAGTATCATTCGCAATATCCAGCTGTCTGACGATATTATAGCGACGATGGAAGGTATGCGTGCTTTTGGCGCAACGATTGAACAAGATGGAAATACTCTAATAATCGATGGATGCGGAGAAGCTGTAGCTCGCACGAATCAGGAAATTGACTGCAATGAATCAGGATCCACATTAAGATTTTTTGTACCTTTAGCAACACTGTTTGAAGGTCCGACACATTTTGTGGGGAGAGGAAAGTTAGGGCAGCGCCCGCTAGAAACTTACCGAGAATTATTTGAGCGCCAGGACTTAAGGTATGAAGCCGGAACATCAGAACAGTTGGATCTAACCATTGAAGGACGGTTAGAACCTGGAACTTATGAAATGCGTGGGGATATCAGTTCGCAGTTCATTACAGGTATGCTACTGACACTCCCGTTACTTGATGGGGACTCTACGATTGAGATCACAACACATCTTGAATCTAAAGGGTATATAGACTTAACCTTGTCTGTCTTATCAGCGTTCGGAATCATCATCAAACATGACGATGACTACAGAACCTTTGAAATCAAAGGGAATCAACGGTATCACGCACAAGACTACACAGTCGAAGGAGATTATTCTCAAGCGGCATTCTGGTTAAGTGCACAACTTTTAGGGAATAAAATAAAAGTAAATGGGCTAGATCAAAAATCCTTGCAAGGAGACCGTGAGATTGTCCATATACTTGAACAGCTCAGTTCCGGTGAAGAAGAGCGCACAATCGACGGGTCACAAGTACCAGATATCATCCCAACCGTAGCACTGGCGGCTTCTTTAAGTAAAGGTAAGACGAAGCTGATCAACCTTGAAAGATTACGCATCAAAGAAAGTGACCGATTAGTCGCTACTCAAAAAGAACTATCAGCCCTTGGTGCACAAATTGAAATCGTAGGAGATCAGTTGCATATAAAAGGTGTGCAAACGCTCAAAGGTGGCGCAGAAGTTTGGAGTCACAAGGATCACCGAATGGCCATGATGCTTGCGGTTGCGTCAACAGTTTGTCAAGAGCCGATACAATTAAAAGATTCCGAATGTGTCAAAAAATCATATCCCGATTTTTGGGAAGTGTTCAAAGAAGTAGGAGGAAAAATAGATGAGCGGAGTATGGGGTAAAAACGTCCAAGTCTCGATATTTGGAGAATCACACGGGGTTGCGATAGGCATTACAATTAATGGTCTGCCAGCTGGTCTGCAAGTGGATATGGACGAAGTACTAGTTGAAATGGCCAGAAGAGCACCGGGTAGAAATGAGTTAACCACACCTAGAAAAGAAAAAGATCTTCCTGAAATTTTGAGTGGACTTTTAGACGGGAAAACAACGGGAGCGCCTCTGACAGCAATCATCTGGAATACCAATACTCGCTCCAAAGACTACAGTTTACTTAAAAATGTGATGCGACCAGGACAAGCGGATTATCCAGGTCGTATGCGCTATAAAGGGCATAACGATCATAGAGGTAGTGGACACTTTTCAGGAAGAATCACAGCACCTTTAGTATTTGCCGGCGCAATTTGTAAGCAATGGTTGAAACAAAAAGGCGTCACGGTGGGTTCGCATATTCAGTCCATTGGAACCATTGAAGATGAAACATTCGCTGATCAAAAAGAGGTTACGGTAGAACAAATTGAAAAGTTCAAAGAACAACAATTGCCTTTATTCAATGAAACAAAAGAAGCGGAAATGAAAGATCTGATTGTCGAAGCTAAAGATGATGGAGATTCTGTCGGAGGTGTTGTAGAAACCTTTGTATTAGGCCTAGATGCCGGTTATGGTAACCCATTCTTTGATTCAGTGGAATCTCAATTAGCGCATCTTGTTTTTGCCGTTCCTGCTATCAAGGGAATCGAATTCGGAACAGGCTTTGATATCACGAAGATGCGTGGATCTGAAGCAAATGATGAATATTACTACGATGAAGATGGAAAGATCAAAACCCGTTCCAACAACAATGGCGGAATCATTGGCGGGATCACTTATGGAATGCCGGTCGTATTCCGAGCGGCCGTTAAGCCACCAGCTTCCATCAAAAAGAAACAACAAACAATCAACGTCGAAGAAGGCAAAGCAGCAGAACTGGAAGTAGAAGGTAGACATGATCCGTGTATCGTACCACGTGTACTGCCTGTATTAGAAGCAGTAACGGCTCTTGGATTGATGGATCTGATGATGGGAGGACAACATAATGAGTGAGTTAGAACAGTACCGTCAAGAGATTGATACAATTGATCAGGACTTGACGAGACTATTTGAAGCCCGTTTAAAAACGGTCTTAAAAGTAGGAGCATACAAAAAACAACATGATTTACCGGTTTTAGATGCCAGCAGAGAACAAAAAGTGATCGAGAAAAATGTTGGACGCTTGGAAGATAAGCAGTTTGAAGAAGAATTAACCAAATTCTTTCAGGCGATGATGGATATTACCAAAGAAACTCAAACAAAAATGATGGACTGATCACTCAGCTTAAAAAGAAAGGCAATGGAGATCCGAATTGGATTCCATTGCCTTTTTGAATTATCTAATTTGTCCTTCTCCGAAAATGATATATTTTGTAGAAGTTAGTTCCGGTAAGCCCATCGGTCCTCTAGCGTGCAGTTTCTGCGTGCTGATGCCAATTTCTGCACCGAATCCAAACTCGAATCCATCGGTAAAGCGAGTTGAGGCATTCACGTAAACAGCAGCTGAATCGACTTCTTTATGGAACTGTTGACTAGCATTATAGTCACTTGTCACAATGGCTTCAGAATGACCTGTACTGTAGTGATTGATATGAGTAATTGCGTCATCGATAGAAGAAACGACTTTAACAGCCAGGATATAATCCAAGAATTCTGTTTCCCAATCCGCTTCAGTTGCAGGTACAGATTCATTTAAGATAGCTTGAGCAGCTTCGTCAGCTCGTAATTCAACCTTCCATTCAGCAAGAGCGGATTCAATAACAGGTAAGAATTCTTCTGCTACAGATTCATGAATCAATAAAGTTTCTGCGGCGTTACAAACAGAAGGTCTTGTCGTCTTGGCATTCACGATAATCTCTTTAGCCATTTCAAGCTCTGCCGACTGATCAATATAAACGTGACAGTTTCCGGTTCCAGTTTCAATAACCGGAACGGTTGCATTCTCCACAACCGTTTTGATCAAGTTGGCGCCACCTCTAGGGATCAGAACATCCAAGTAACGGTTCAACTGCATCAATGCACGCGCTGTTTCTCTGGAAGTATCTTCCACAAACTGGATAACTTCTTTAGGAAAAGCTGTCTCTTGAAGTCCGTCCTGAAGAGCAGTAACAATCATTTTATTGGAATAAAAAGCTTCTTTTCCGCCTCTTAAAATTACAACATTACCCGATTTAAAACATAAGCCGGCAGCGTCTGAAGTGACATTTGGACGAGACTCGTAAATGATGCCAATTACACCAAGGGGCACAGTCTGTTGACCAATCTTAAGACCCGCCTCGTTTGTCCACATATTTTTAACTAAACCGATTGGGTCTGGAAGAAGGGTGATATCTACAAGTCCTTCAGCCATCGCATCGATTCTTTCTGAAGTCAATGTCAGACGATCAATCATGGTTTCTGAAACGCCATTTTCCGTTGCTGAAGCCGTATCTAATTCGTTAGCTTTTAAAATAGCTTCTTTTTGGTCAATTAAAGACTGAGCCATTTTCCCAAGAGCATCATTTTTGTCTTTTGTAGAAGCGTGCGACAACAGTCGTGTAGCTGCTTTTGCCTGTTTTCCTAAAGTCATTAAGTCAGTCATGAGCTCTCTCCTTTCTTCATAGGGGTGAATAGTGTACCAACAGCGGTTCCTTTGAGAATTTCAAACAGAACAGTAGGATCTTCTCCATTCGCGAGAATCATTTGTTTTTGAAGTGCAAGCACTTGTTCGGCAGCACTGAGTTTAGTCGTCATACCGCCTGTTCCGAAACGAGATCCAGCATCGTTCGCCAAAGCATAGGTCTCTTCAGTGACCTCTTGAATCGTATCGAACAGTTTTGCGTCTTCATTGTGCATTGGATTTTTGTCATAGAAGCCATCAATATCAGAAAGTAAAACGAGCAGGTCTGCATCGGTGATTTCCAGAACAAGAGCCGACAAGGTATCATTGTCGCCAAAACGCGTTAGATGATCCAATTCCTCTACAGAAACCGTATCATTTTCATTCACGATTGGAATCACATTTTTAATCAGCAATTGTTCAAAGGTATTGGCCGTGTTTTCTCGACTAACGGGGAAATCAATAACGTCTTTGGTCAAAAGGACTTGCCCCACTTGATGACCATAATGATAGAAGAATTGACTATACAAATTCATTAATTCTGTTTGGCCAATCGCAGCAATTGCCTGCTGTTCGGGGATCGTGACCGGTCTTTCTGTTAGGTTCATACGGGCGAGTCCAACACCGATAGCTCCTGAGGAAACAAGGATCACTTGTTTTCCCTGATTTTTTAAGTCACTTAATACGAAAGCCAGTTTTTCTAGTCTTTGTAGGTTGATAGAACCGTTTGGGTACATAATTGTACTGGTTCCAACCTTAACGACGATTCGGGTGCTTTTAATTAAGTCTTGTCTTGAAGAGTGTGACATGAGTTCATCCATTCTAGAATTCATAGATTCAATTTGTTTAGTTTAACGTACTTTAATTTTAAAACAGTATAACAATTTATATTAAGGAAATCTAGGGCATAGCAGCAAAGATATCTAGATAAACTTGCGGTAAGTTAGTAGGCAGTCTTTTTCTAGATAATCCATTGATGAAAAAAGTCCTGAGACAAAATGATCTGTTGTATCGATTTCCGGCTCGACCGATCTAATGCCATGTTGTTCAAATAAAAGCAATTGAGTTTTAAATAAACTATTTAACAGTAGAAAAGAGGATGGATGAGCCTCTCTCATACCTACCCAAGCGATTTCTATAGTAGTGTCTGACCTAAAAGTCGTTATATACGCCGTAATCCCTTTATCATCCAAAGCAACAAGACTCAAATCCATATCAGGCGCTTCATCAATTAAAAAAGTTTCCCATTCCTGCAAAGACATATCCGTAGCTGGATTAACTAGGTGAGTGTTTTCGTAATTGTGTTTGAGTAAAGTGATTAGTTCCTTTTTAAGAACCTCCTGTTGAAAGGCTTCTTTATAAGACAAGATATTTGTATAAGGTGAGATAGTAAACTTGCTCACGCAATGATTAATGGTCCATGTAGGTTCGTAAGTTTTGCGAATCAACTCATAGTGACTGGACTCTAAAGATCGGATCATTGAAGTCTGATCGTTCATTAACGAGTAGATAAAACGATCAGCGGTAAAAGAAGGGGAGTTTTCTAGCATTTCAAGAAGCTGATTTTTGAGTTCGCTTGATTCCTCTACAGAATCGTCCAAGTATATTTTAAAGTATTCTGCATGGGGGTGGAAAGGGTTGGCCCAGCTGACCGCTACAGCTACAATAAAATGATTTATAGTCACTTTAAGTTTAGTGTTATAGTAATCTGATTCCAATCGAGTGAGTAGAGGTGTAACCTGTTCAAGTAAGTTTGACGAGAACGAATCCATTTCAAACGGAACTAACATAGAAATACTATACTGCAATGGATGGTCTCCTTTCGTCGTTTTATAGAATGATTTTACCATACAAAAAGAGACTAGTCTTAGAGGGCTAGTCTCTTGCAAAAGATTAATCAGTTAAATAGTAGTTAGATGACCAAACATCTACATCGTTGGGTTCTATCATACCAAAATACAAAAGCTCACCTGTTTGAATATCGTTGACTTGAATACCTTGTCTACTGAGATTTTCTTGATAATCCGATATACTTGTATAAAGAATACCGTCTCTAATACCAATTGTATCATAGTAAAGGTCATCTTCCTCCGAGTTTTTTCTCTGAGGTAATCTTTGTTTTTCAAACTCTATTGTATCCTTTGAACCCCCACCTTCAAAGGTGACTTGTTGAAGGGTGAAATAATCTTCGGTTTCACCGTAAAGGTAAATATCATCTTCATTGAATACTGTATTTAAAGTATCTTCATTTTGGATTGTATCGATTTCAAGTATGTCACCCGTATCGTAATTATAAAGATGAGATAACTGTGTTTCGTAACTGGAATAAGATCCAGTCGCTACTAAAGTGCCAAGCTCCAAGAAAATATCGTTCGCATCATTAGAATTAAACATAGAATAACTAGTAGTATTAGGTCCTAATTGATCAGTGAAGTTCTGCTCTAGTGTTAAGGTTGGATTATTATCCGTTAAGTTCGTTGAGTACAGTTTCAATTCTTCAGAACGGTTAATCAGATAGTAAATATTTGGATAATTAATGGATACACTCTCTAGTGTGAATATGTTAGATTCATCTTCAGGAAGTTTTAAAGTGTGCTCTGAAACAGATTCATCGTTTTTGTTGAGTATAGAGACTTCTATACTATAATCATTACTTTGCCAATAAGTTTCATAATTAGTATTCGTATAAATGACTAAGTCCTCTGTCTCATTGTAGTAACTAAAAGGACTCTTTCCTCTGACAAAAGACCGATAGTTTTCTCGAAGAGAATCAATACGTGGATTGTTTACTCGATCTATGTTTTTAAGTAAAGACTGTTGTTTCTGGTAAGAAAATTGGCCGTCTTTATATGTGAAACGAGGATCTGTTTCGTTTGGATTACTGGAAGCGAATCCCGTTAGTACAAGTGGCTCCAAATATGTGTCATCGCCTTCAAAGGTAGTGAATACAAGGTCAATATTACCTGGTTTAGCGACAACTTGAGATATACAATAGACACTTAAAAAAGCTATTGAAAAAAGGGAAAAGGCAAATAATTTTGTATATTTTTTCATAGGATTCTTCCTTTCTATATCGTAATTTTATGTTTTAACAAATATCGACTTAACCCTATAGAAACTATTCCTACGACAATAGATAGCAAAAGAGTAGCTAATAACTGCTCAGAGGGAAAAAGTATATAGTGATTTCTGAGGATAGTAGGCAATAAGTGGGGCGAAACAACTAGTAACAAACTAAAAATACCAAATACTAAACCCATTAAAAATCCTCTTATACGATAACTTCTTTCGAGTAGAATAGCTGTATAAAGGACTAGAATAAATAAAAATCCTAACAGATAAAAAGTGAAAAATAATTCTACTGAGCTCGGTAGAAGAAATTGAAGAATTTGATTTGAATCAAAGGCATTTGCTAGACTTACGCGAATATAAAATTCAGATGAAATTAGAGAACGACTAATGAATTGTCCAATCCAGATCACAATATATTGAAGTGTCAGTAAACTAAATATTCCGAGAAAAACCGTTAGAACCTTCGCAGAATAAATGTACATTCTAGAAATAGGTAACATGAGCAAACGGTGAACAAAGGTGTTTTTCCCGAACCACTCTCTATACCAAGTGAAAATAGCGAAAAACATAAACCCGATTATGCCCAAGGCCAATGGGCCATATATCCATAAAGAACCTAATACAGTGTTCAAAGAAAAAGGCGAATAAGTTGATAAATACTGTGCTATACTCAATGACTGTGAGGCCATAGTTTCTCTTGCGTAACTCATATAAGATAAGGGAACATAAATGAACCCAATCAAATTAGACACAACCACAATGGCCATGATCCCAACTAGAAATTTAAACATACGTTCAAACTCAAAATTTACTAAGCGAATAAAATGCGTTAATTGCTTTTTCATGCGTTATACACCTCTCTCATAACATCTACTACAGAAAATCCTTCTTTTTCTCTTATTTCTTCAGCATAGAATTCTTTTAAAATAGTTCCTTCGCCCAGTAAAACGACTTTGTCGATTAAATGTTCAATATCATTGATCTCGTGCGTTGTGATCAATACGCCGCGGTCGTCTACAAGGTGACTACTGAAAACTTCTGTGATTTGTTCTCTAGTAAAGATATCTATACCAGAAAAGGGTTCATCCATTAATATGTAATCTACATCCAAAGCAAGTCCAACAAGTAAGTTCACTTTAGCCTGATTACCTTTAGATAGATCTTGAAGTTTATCGGTAAGTTTTAGTCGGAAAAAGCGAATTAAATCTTTCGCACGCTTATCGTTCCAAACATCATAAAAGTCTTTCATAAATTCAATTGTTTCTTGTATCGTCATTCCAGGCAGCATGATAGAAGCGTCGGGTATAAAAGCGATATGGTTGTACATATCAGGAGACTGAGTCTTACCGTCTATTAGAACTTCGCCTTTTTGGATAGGCGTAAGTTTCATAATAGAATTCAAAATCGTTGTTTTACCAACACCATTGATACCGATCAGACAAGTGATATCTCCTTTTTCAGCGGTAAAGGAAACACCTTTTAATACGTGTTTTCTTCCAAACCTTTTGTGAATATCTTTAATTTCAAGCATGAGTTAACCTCCTAAGATTGATTGTTCATTTCTGTTTTGATCATTTCGGTAATTTCTTCAATTGAGATATCGACTGTTTTAATGGCAACGACGAAGTCTTTCACAGCATGATTAACCCATTCATTTCTCAAGTGTTTTAAGATATTAGGATCTTCAGTGATTTTGCTTGGACGATTTGGTTCTGTATAAATCAATTGTTCGGCCTCCATTTCGCTATATGCTCGTTGAACAGTATTGGGATTGATTTTTAAGTCGTTTGCCAATTGTCTTCTGGAAGGAATTTCTTGTCCCGGTTGTAACTGACCAGAAATAATCTCTTGCTTAAGATACGCTATAACTTGCAAATAAATCGGGTCTCGTTTATTTAGGGTAAGCTTCATCTTGGGTGCTCCTTTCTATTTGGAAATAAGGTTCCTTTATTACACAAAAATGTTTCCCGTGAAACATTTTGAAAAAACGATCTTACTACTCCACGCTATAAAACCTTTTAAATCAAGTGTATCCATCAGAAAATAAATTTTTGAAAAGTGTGTTAATCTGTTAATACACACAGGGTAAAGAAAGAATTAAAAGTGTATGCACTATATAATACACTTCTAGACTGTATTATATAGTGCATACACTTTAGAAGTCAACACATATTTATCAAATTTGTTATACTATAAGAAAGATACGGAGTTTGAGGTGTAATATGGAAAAGACAATACTGACAAATATGATTATGATTGAAGATGGCAATGGAAATGTCCTCGTACAAAACCGTATGAAAACGTGGAAAGGTCTAGCGTTTCCAGGTGGGAAAGTAGAAAAAGGAGAATCCTTTGTCGAGGCAGCTATTCGAGAAGTAAAGGAAGAAACGGGATTAGATATAAAAAATCTTCAGCTTTGTGGAGTAAAACAGTTTCAAACAAAATTGGATGAACGTTACATTGTTTTTCTTTACAGAACAACTGTATACGAAGGAACAATCGTTTCTTCAGAAGAAGGAGAAGTGAAGTGGTTACCACTTGATCAACTGAAAGAAGCGAACACTGTTGAAGACTTTGATCAGATGCTAAAAGTGTTTCTAAACAAGGATACGAGTGAACTGTATTATACTGGGAACACTACTACGGTAATCTAGGAAATAGTTAGGAGGTTAAATACATGGAGTTAGAAAGGTTCAAACCCTTTCCTACATCTGATGGAGCATTGCTTCAATACTTTGATGTTGGTGAAGGAATTCCGCTGATACTTTTAGCTGGTGGGCAAACAACTGTACAAACATTTAAATACGTAACAAAAGAACTGAAAACACGTTACCGAGTCATTGGTCTAGAAAGAAGATTTGAAGGAGAAACTAAAGCACCTTTTAGAGAAATGAATCTGTTAAGGCAAGGAAAAGACTTGAATGAATTTCTGGAATTTATAGGAGTAGAAAAGCCTATTTTAATCGGACATTCCATGGGATCGTCCACTATCATGAGTTATTTATCGCAATTCAAAGATCAGAATATTACTTCGGCTATTTTTGTCGACCAAACGCCGAAAATGCTTAATGATTCAACTTGGGATGCAGGGATGCCAGAACTGACGAAAGACTCAATTCCTGCTTTCTTTGAGAAACCTGCATCTCCCTTGCACAAAATACCTAAACCTAAGATTCTTTGGCTGCTCTTTAACACGATGATTCGCAATAAGAAGTCGGTCGTCTCTATACAAGACAAATTACCCTTGTTCACGGATCATGCGGAGGCAGACTGGAGAGAAAGCCTCCAATCTATTACCAAACCAGTTTTGTTCATTGGAGCAGAATACAGTCCGTACTGGCCACCGAAACATGCAGAGATATGTGCCAATCTCGTTGAAAACGGAACATCTCGTATCATGAAAGCTGTTGGCCACGGCGCTCATATGGAAGATCATGATCAATTTGTCCAGATCGTAAAAGATTGGATCGAACAATTTGAAAAACAAAAAAGTCCACTGCTTAAAAAATATAAGCAGTGGACTTTTTGGTATAGAGATTTAACGAATCAATCCTGCAAGTTTAGGAAGTAATTTGGGACGTTCTACACCATCCAGTTGACGTTTCAAACTGTAATAAGAAAAAGTCAATGGAACTAGAGCAGCTAACCAAGCTAATGGATTAGACAATGTAACGCCTGCAAATCCTAATGTATTTGAAAGAAGAAGCGCAGCACCAACTCTTGAGAATAATTCCATGATACCTGCCAAAGTAGGAGCTGTACTTCTGCCCAAACCTTGTAGAGTGTAACGATAAATAAATAGCATCGCTAATAGGAAGTAGAAAGAAGCATTAGTTACAAAATATAGTTGAGATAATTCTAATATTTCAGTGCTTTCAGAGCCAACAAACAGAGTTGTTAAGCTACGGCCGAATAATACAAGCAAGAGTCCTACAACAGCACTATAAGTTAATACAACCTTCATTGTTGTACGAACCCCTTGCCAGACGCGATCTACTTTACCCGCACCATAATTTTGAGCAGAAAAAGTCGCCATAGTGATACCAAAAGATACTAATGGAAGGGTTGCGATCCCATCAATTTTCTGAGCAGCAGTTGTTGCCGCTACAGCAGTCGGGCCAAGGCTATTTAGTGTCATTTGAATCGCAATAGATCCGATTGCGATAATGGAACTTTGGAAGCCCATTGGAAAAGCGATTGTAGCATGTTCCTTGATTTGTCTGAAACCAGCTGCCCAATCTTCTTTATGAATTCTAAGAATTGGAACATAACGTTTAATGTAAACTAAGCCAACAATACTTGCAACGAATTGAGAGATCACAGTTGCTAAACCAGCACCTGCAACACCCATATTGAACACGAGAATAAAAAGTAAATCCAGACCAATGTTTAAAATTGATGTGATAATCAAAAAGAATAAAGGTGCGCGACTATTTCCGATAGAGCGTAAAACGTTAGAAATTAGATTGAAAAGTACAGCAGCGCCGATCCCTGAAAATAATACAGATAAATAACTGTTAGAATGTTCAATCAATTCGGCTGGTGTGTTCATAAATTCCAGAATCTGACGTGTGAAGATCACAGCTAAAACAGTCAAAACGATACTCATTGTTCCTGAAATAATAACACTTGCTGCTAAATTCTGTCTGATTTTCGCTTCATCTTTTTGGCCAAAACGTTGGGCCGTGATAACAGATAGTCCAGCAGTTAGACCAATAGCTAATCCAAGTATCAAGCCGTTGATACTTCCGGTAGCGCCTACTGCAGCGAAAGCTTCAACGCCAATCGTTTTACTAACGATAAACGTATCAGCCATTTGATACATTTGTTGGAATAAGTTTCCAAGAATCAGTGGGATGGAAAACATTACGATCAATTTAAGTGGGTTGCCTTTTGTCATATCTTTGTACAATATAATAACCTCCAGTTATTCGTGAGTCGTTTATAAGCAATAATGTAATAGAGTGAATCTAAGTTAACTCAAGAATAAGTTCACTTACTTAATAAATAAGGCCAACATTAAATTCAAGCGTATATCGCATCGTTTGAATTGATATCACTTTTGCCAAGTATAGGGATTTTATTTTATAAAACAACCCACTAAAATAATTCTTTGTGAAAGAATTTTGAACAACCAAACGGTGAATTTTTGTTATACGTTTTCATTGTTTTCACAACAGCAAACGTTGATACTATATATGTTTTCTGAAAATGAGACAGAAAAGTGAACAGCTATAAAATATGATGTTTTATTGAGATTTCACAATCATAATTTCAGTGTCATTCAAATTAAAGATGCTAAAAACGTCCCTTTCAAATTTCAGAAAGGGACGTTTCAATGAATGATTCACTATTTATTTAGCTTTTTGTGGTTCGAATTCAGGAACAATTTCTTCTATATCATCTGTAGAAAGTGAAACGCGACCTGATAAACTTCTTCTAGTCGAATAATAAGCAATAGTTAACGGGACTAGTGCAGCGATCCATGCAAGTGGATTGGAAAGTGCAGCACCTAAAAATCCGAATGGAATAGATAACAAGGTTGCAGCAAGTGCTCGCCCAACCAGTTCGCCGATACCTGCTACAGTAGGTGCAAAGCTGTTACCTAGACCTTGTAGCGTATGACGATAAATAAATAGTAAGGATAAAACAGCATAAAGTGTAGCATTTGTCAGGAAGAATTGTTGAATCATAGCAATCACTTCAGGTGAAGCATTTGAGCCGATAAAGAGCAATGCAACTTGTCTTCCCCATAAGAGGAGAATAATACCAATTGCAACACTATAAGTGATGCTCAATTTGATGGCTTGATTTACGCCATGCCAAATTCGATTAAATTTACGCGCACCATAGTTTTGAGCCGCGAAAGTGGACATGGTTACACCAAATGATTGCAACGGAAGCATAGCGACCGTATCAACTTTTTGAGCAGCTGTAAAAGCTGCCACAGCATCTGCTCCTAGTTTGTTCAATGTAACCGTAATAGCTACTGCACCAATGGCGATAATCGAATACTGAAACCCGTAAGGAAGTCCAATACGCAAGTGTTCTTTGTACTCAGCCCAGTGGAACGTCCAGTCTTCTTTATGAATTCTAAGAAGGGGCACTTTCTTCCATATAAAGATCAAACATAAAATACTTGAAACAACTTGCGAGATGACCGTTGCGACGGACGCTCCTCTAATCCCCATATCAAAAGTAAGGATAAATAAGTAGTCCAGACCAATATTCAACATTGAAGTTAAGATCAAGAAATATAGAGGTGTTTTGCTATCTCCAAGAGCACGCAATAAGTTTGCTAGCAAGTTGAAGAGAATCGTTCCACCGATACCCCAGAAAATAACATTTAAGTAGTCATAGGCATATTCATACGTTTCAGCAGGTGTCTGCATAAGTGTAAGAATCTGTCTGGAAAAAGTTGTTGTAAGTCCAGTCAGTATAATAGCAATCACACCACTAATGACGACACTGGCAGCAAGATTTTTTCTGAGTGCTGCCTCGTCTTTTTTACCAAATCGTTGAGCGGTAATGACGGACAATCCGGCGGTTAATCCGATTGCCAAACCAATAATTAAAAACTGTAAACTAGTCGTTGATCCGATAGCAGAAAAGGCTTCAACACCAACTGTTTGACTGACGATATAAGAATCCGCCATATTATAAAATTGCTGAAACAAGTTACCGATCAACAAAGGCACCGCGAAGCTCAATATTAATTTCATTGGGCTCCCTTGTGTCATGTCTTTCTTCATTTATACACTCCTTCAAAATAATCATTTTTTCTTTTTTTATAAGTCCAATTCCGTTATAGGCAAGAATAATAGATGGTACCAAGTTATTATAGCTTTAACCAAAATAAATGCAATAGAATCGGGAGTTTTCTACACAAAAAATAAGTAAGTAATTAGAAGAATTGAACAAGACGTGACAATTGTTAGAAATGACTGAAAAAGCTTATTTATGATTGATTTTGATCGTATGAGGTGGTATATTATAAAGTGAGAGGTGAAGTAAGTGCTTACAGATGAACGACACGCTTATATTATTAGACAGATCAATCAGAAAAACACCGTAACCGTTCAAGAATTAGTGGATAGTCTAAATCATTCAGAATCCACTATCAGAAGAGACTTAAGTCAACTTGAGTCGGTAGGGAAGTTGATCCGTATTCATGGAGGCGCCAAAAGAAGGGTTGCTATTTCTACAGAAGATACAATGGAAGAAAAAACAGTCAAAAACGTTCACGGCAAGCAACTGATCGCGAAAAAAGCAGCTGATATTGTACAAGATAATGAAGTGATATATCTTGATGCTGGAACAACGACTCATGAAATGATTCCATTTCTCAAAAATAAAGAAATAACCGTCGTCACAAACGGTGTGCCACATGCTTCATTACTGACTGATCTCAAAATCGAGACGATTTTGCTCGGTGGTAGAATCAAGCAGAATACGAAAGCAATTATTGGAACGCTTGCTCAAGAACAAATGAAAAATTATCGTTTTAGTAGAGCATTTCTAGGTATGAATTCCATTGACAAGGAAGTCGGTTATACGACTCCAGATTTGGAAGAAGCTTCTATGAAGAAGGTTGCCATCTCTCAGACGGACGAAGCGTATGTTTTGGTCGATGAATCTAAGTTCAATAAGGTCAGTTTCGTTAAAGTAAGTGACATTGAAGATTGTACGATTATTACAACTCAATTGTCAGAGGAAAATAGGGAACTCGTGAAAATGACGCGAGTAGTAGAGGAGAATACCAAGTGATTTATACAGTTACATTAAATCCATCCATTGATTATGTTGTCTATATGAACGGAGAGGTTCAGCCTGGTGCTGTAAATCGTATTCAAAAAGACCGTAAATTCCCTGGTGGAAAAGGTATCAATGTTTCCAGAATTTTATCGCAGTTATCTATAGACAATAAAGCCTTAGGATTTATCGGCGGATTCACTGGGAAATTTATCGAAGATGCTCTGGAAAAAGAAATGATCCAGACAGATTTTGTTCAAGTAGATGAAGATACACGAATCAATGTGAAAGTTAAAAGCAGCAATGAAACAGAAATCAACGGTCCTGGACCACAAATTTCAAGTATAAAAGCAGAAGAATTGATCGATCAATTGTCTGGATTGACAAAAGATGACGTCGTAGTTTTATCCGGTAGTAAACCAGCAGGTCTTTCAGAGAGTTATTATCAGGAAATCATAGAAAAACTGGTACAATCTGGTACGCAATTCGTCGTAGATACAACAGGAAAAGAACTTCAAGATTCTCTCGCTTCAAAACCGCTTATGATCAAACCGAATAATCATGAGCTTGAAGAGTTATATGGTGTATCGATTGAAACTGAAGCTGATATGATTGTCTACGGCAAAAAGCTAGTAGAAGAAGGCGCACAAAACGTCATCATTTCTATGGCGGCAAAAGGTGCAATGTTATTCACTGAAAAAGGTGTCTATCATGGTAAAGCACCAAAAGGTGAACTGAAAAATTCTGTTGGATCTGGTGATTCAATGGTAGCGGGTTTCACAGGGATGTTTGCAAAAACAAACGATGTTTTAACAGCTTTCAAATATGGTATTGCCTGCGGTAGTGCAACAGCTTTTGAAGAAGACTTGGCAACGATAGACAAAATCGAAGGGTTACTCCCACAAATTGAAATCAAGGAACTGGAGGAAAAATAAATGCAAATCAATGACTTATTAAGAAAAGATTTGATGATACTCGATCTTCAAGCAACTGAAAAAGAAGCTGCGATCGATGAAATGATTGCGCGTTTAGCAGAAAAAGATGTCATCTCTGATGTTGCAACTTATAAAGAAGGTATTATGAAACGTGAAGCGCAGACTTCAACAGGTCTAGGTGATGGAATCGCTATGCCGCATTCCAAAAACGCTGCAGTTAAAAATCCTGCCGTATTATTCGCTAAATCAACTCAGGGTGTAGATTACGAAGCGTTAGATGGACAACCCTCACATTTCTTGTTCATGATCGCTGCACCAGAAGGCGGAAATGACTTACATTTACAAGTACTCGCTTCTCTTTCTCGTAAATTGGTAAACCCTGAAGTCTTGGAGCACTTACGTCAGGCAGAAACGCCTGAAGATGTACAAGCAGTCTTTGCGGATTCAGAACAAGAAACGAATGAAGTCAAACCGGACACAAAAAATGTTTCAGGAAAAGAGAAATTCGTCGTAGCCGTGACCGCTTGTCCAACAGGTATTGCACACACATATATGGCAGAAGATGCTTTGAAACGTAAAGCAAACGAAATGGGTGTAACGATCCGTGTTGAAACAAACGGATCAGATGGTGCAAAAAATGTATTAACTGAAGACGAGATTCGTCGTGCAGATGGCGTTATCATTGCTGCAAGTAAAAAAGTTGAGTTGGCTCGTTTTAACGGTAAACACGTTTTACAACGTCCAGTTGCTGAAGGAATTAACAAATCAGAAGAATTGATTACAAAAGCGATGAACCAGCAAGCGCCTGTATTAAATGTTGACGGTGAAGGTTCTAGCGAGAAATACGAAGATGAAGAAGGCGGAAGCGTTTGGAATACTTTGTATAAAGATTTGATGAACGGTATTTCTCACATGCTACCATTTGTTGTTGGTGGCGGGATTATTATGGCCCTTTCATTCGCATTAGAGCCTTACTTGGGTAGTGACAATATTGTTGTGGCTTCGTTGAATACGATCGGTAGTTCAGCATTCCAGTTCCTTATCCCGATTTTAGCAGGTTACATTGCCTATAGTATTGCAGATCGTCCTGGATTACTTCCAGGTATGGCTGCTGGTTATATGGCTGTACAAGGAAATGCAGGATTCTTAGGCGGATTAATCGGTGGTTTCTTAGCTGGGTACCTAATGAACTTCGTTAAGAAAATGTTACGCGGTGTACCGCAAGCATTCGCTGGTTTAAAAACCATTCTTTTATATCCAGTATTAGGTCTATTGGTTGCCGGAATCGTTATGTTATTGATTATGCCAATCTTTACAACAATCAATACAGCAATGATCAGTTTCTTAGAAAACTTGGGAACAGGTAATGCAGTAATACTTGGAGCAGTTTTAGGTGGTATGATGGCCATTGATATGGGTGGACCATTTAATAAAGCAGCCTATGCATTCTCAATTGGTATCTTTACAGATACCGGTGACGGTAGCTTGATGGCAGCCGTTATGGTTGGTGGAATGATTCCGCCATTAGCAATTGCTTTTGCAACAGTCATTTTCAAAAATAAATTTACTGAACTTGAAAGAAGTTCTGGAATATCTAACTTTTTCTTAGGTCTTACGTTTATCACTGAAGGTGCGATCCCATTTGCAGCCTCTGATCCACTTCGTGTTATTGGATCATCTGTAGTAGGTGCAGCCGTTGGTGGAGGGTTAAGTCAATTATGGAGTACAACTGTACCGGCACCACACGGTGGAGCACTTGTGGCATTATCGTTAGGAGATAATCCTTTTATGTTCTTCCTTGCACTATTAATCGGTACGGCGATTACCGCAGTGATCTTAGGACTTTGGAAACCAAAAGTTGAAGATACAAACAAAGAAATTTCAGCAAAAGAATTAGCATAGTTTAAAATTATAACGAATCGTCTCTCTTAAACGGAGAGGCGATTTTTTTGTGTTCTATTCATTTAATTGTTTTGATTAAAATATTTACATTATTCTCTAACTCTGATATCATTTTCATAATTAAAGATATCCATAATGAACAGTTTCCAAAGAGGAGAAGCTATGAAAGCTTATTTATTATTTGAAACGAAACGATTTCTTAAAGAAACAAAAAATAAACTGATGTTTGTGATATTCGTTATTTTTTTACTGTATGTCTATTTTTTGATTGCGATACAAGGGTCTGGAAATATAGAGCAAGAGCAAGCAGAACAGATGAATGCTAGTAGGGTAGCTATTTCTAGTATTGCTGCCACTAATAGTGAAAACGAAGAGACTTCTGCTTTATATGATAATATTTATCAGCAGCAGCAATTACTTTCCCAGCAAGATAACGGTATTCGCTTTGAAGATAGGGATTGGTATCTTGATTCTTCAATTGAACTCGCGCAACTCCAAATTGATCTCTATGACTATGATGAATTCAATGACTTAGACACACCGCTCAGAAGCGTGATTCCTTCAATACATACTGCAAGAAAAGATTTAGCACGATTTGTTTATATTAGAGATAACGATATCCCTATTATGTATGAACGAGATAACGCAGCTGGCTTTATGATGCTTTATTTCAGTACATTTGGAGTAGCCGCGTTTCTATTCCTACTTTTATATAGTGGTAGTTTACTTACGAACGACCTAGAACATGAAACGATGGTCAAAGGCTATCCCGTAACCCATAGACAAAAAGTAATCAGCAAGATTCTGATCTATACGGTTGCCAGTTTTTTCAGTATTTTCACAATAACTGGACTTGTAGTACTGACTATTTGGGCAATAAAAGGGAGTGGGGATTTTACTTATCCAATGATCATTTATAATCAAGGATTTTACCAAGCTATCTCAATCGCTCAATATACGTTGATTTATTTTAGCTATTTAGTAATTTTGACGATTCATGTCGTTTCTTTCTCAGCGTTCTTGAATATTCTCCTTAAAAATGTATACGCAACGTTACTTGGAGGGGCTGTATGTTTCGCAATACCTTTAGTCGCGCAGAACTGGATCGATGGGCTTCGTTGGACACCTATACCTTATTATAATCCTTTTGCGATACTATCTGGCGATACCGCATATCTAGCGAACCAAGAACATCTGACGTTAGTTTATGGTGGAAGCATTTTACTGGTTTGGAGTATGCTATTTTTGATAATCGTTTACGCGATTAACAGCTTAGAGAATAAAAGTCACAGTATCGAGTAATACGAAATCTACCAAAAGGAGGGGTAACATATGCTTCAAATCAAAAAAATTAGTAAAGCTTTTAGAGATCAAGTGATTTTAGATGACGTTTCCTTAACCATTCAAAAAGGGGAAATTATTGGATTGGTAGCTCCTAATGGCACCGGTAAATCGACCTTGCTTCATATTGTTATGAATTTTTTAAAACCAGACAGCGGGCAAATAATTATGGATGGACAATTAGATTATAGTACGAAAAAAAAGGAAATTAAAATGAGAAAAGAAATTGCCTTTTTACCAGAAATAGATGACCTCTATCAAGAATTAACCGGTTTGGAACATATTGCTTATTATGCGCTTTTATGGAGACGGTCTGACAAAGAAGTACAAGAGATTGTTCAAAGATTGGAAATGAGCCACTATGTCAAAAGACCAGTTAAGACCTATTCTTTAGGTATGCGCCAACGACTTTGCTTTGCGATGGTGCTAGCTGCGGATACACAAGTAATGTTGATGGATGAGGTAATGAATGGATTAGATCCTGATAATGTTCAATTATTGACGAAAATATTAATCGAACTAAAAGAGAAAAATAAAATCATTCTGATTGCATCTCATTTGCTTGAGAACCTTGATTTGTATGCAGATAGTATTTTATTTTTGAAAGATGGAAAGATTGTTCTCGAAAAAAGAGATACTGGGGATAAAGATGGAATACATATTAAAGTAACGGTACCAGAAAAGATATTTGTCGCAATGACAGACGAGGATCAACTACCTGAAGAAGCCAAGTATATTGCGGGAAGACTCGTTTGTATACCGGTTCAAACGCTGACAGCCCAAGAAGTTGGGGAATGGACGAGTTTCTTTTACGAGCGAGGTTATACTGATTTGACTATCGGTAAAATCGGAACTTCAGAATGGTATAGCGAGTTCTATCATCAAGAACAATAGGGAGAAGATTATGTACGCACAGTTTATACTTGAATGGAAAAGGTTTAGTCGAAATCTTAAAAATCAGCTACTTTTCCTACTGTTTTTCTTTGGAGCACTTTACTATGGACTATTTGTAGCGCCTGACTATACACCAGTCGAAACATTTGCGGACGAAGAAGCCATCACTCAGCGAATAGAAGAACAGCGTTACCTGATCGATACATATGGAACGGACAGACCTAGGACGCTTGCAAGTGCGCAGAATATTATCGAAGTGAGTCAAACACAACTGAACGCATTAGAAGAGCAAGACTGGCCTACTTACTTATCGCAGACAATGAATGTACAGAGTCAGATTCGTCTTGCTCGTTACGGTCAGTCAATTGATCCAAACTATTTTAGTTTTGGAGAGCGATATCCTCAAGAAGAAGAGCGTTTCTGGGTAGGGTATAAAAATAGTCGGTATAAAGGTTATATCAATATGAAATCCAAGCATATTACCCCTGCAGTGATAGAAGAAAGGACGGTTTTGCAGACAATTCAAAGACTATTAGTAGGGGAGCTGCCCTTTATTCTGCTTGGATTAGTAGTTTTATTCAGTGTAGATAGCATTACTAAGAACAAAGGTCATTTTACAATCGTCAACGCTATACCACTATCTTTTGTGAAAGTATTATGGGTGAAAACAGTAGTAGTATTGATGGGAGTTACTGTAACAATTATTGCAGCTACTCTGGCACTTGTTTTGACAATCATGCCGAGGTATGGAATGGGTGCTTTGTCGATTCCTGTTCCGATGTATGGATTCAACTTAGACGGTGGCTTTTTTGTACTGTATCCGATGGGGATTTGGATAGGACAGGCGCTAACTTTATTTATTCTGTGTGCACTACTGTTCAACCGAGGGATTACCCTATTAAGCTTAATGTTTAAACAGGAGATGCTCAATCTAGTCTTAGGTATTTCTGTTATTTTTTCTGAAACCCTCTATTATTCGAGAGGGATCGGCTACTTTAGTTCTATAGGCCTTTTACCATCTACTTTTTTTTCAATAGGATCGGTACTGATTGGGTACCATAACCATCTGTACAATGCCTTGGATCTAACCTTTCTAAGTGGTGTTTTATCGTTAAGTGCTACTTGGTTAGTGATTGAACTGTTGATTTTTGTACTTACGCGATTTAGATATTTTCGAATCACTTAATAGCGTTTAAAGGAGGATGAGTATGAAATACCTAGTAGCTATACTATTGAGTGCATCGCTACTATCGGGATGTGCTTTGAATGGTGAGTCAGGAGATAATAGCACTGAAAACGATACCTCGTACGATCAGGCAGTTAGAGAACGATATGGTAAGAAACAGTCAGCTTACGAAGAACAACAGCGCAATCTAACTTTTACAGGACAAATAGAAGATTTTGAGAATGTCATTTTGACAACAAATAATATGACTATAGGAATGCCTTATAGGTATCAGTTTATCCAAATTGGAGAAGAACTTGAGGTGACAGTCTGGTCTGTCGCAGATGATACGAGCGATGAAGAGACAATGTACGTTGTGGAAAATATTCAATATGAAGACGAGCGGTATTCAGTCTATACAGAGGGTAAAGTGTTTGAATTTCAAACACTCAATGAATCAATCAAACGTTTAAAAGATGACGAGGGTCGATTTTATTCAGCGGAACGTTATATTCCAGAAATATTGAGTCAGAAATGGCTTGAAGAAGCTAGAAAAGAAGCAGCAGACGAGTCATAGCATAAAAAAAAAGCTCTATTCCTTTGATCAGGAGTAGAGTTTTATACGTTTGCTTGACTTTTTTACATAATCTAGTAACGTGAACTTAACTAATAAGAGTGAATGAATCGTACCTCATTCACTCAATAAAGAATAGGGAGCACCTACATGACTGAGTATATTACAGACCAAATAAAAAAAGAAAGTCTCATTGCACTAAAAACACTTGTCAACATTCCATCTTACTTAGAGCCGGCAGATTCAAGCAAAGCGGGAAAACCTTTTGGAGAAGGCGTTCACCAGGTTCTAAAAGAAGCACTGAGTTTATGCAAGACGCTAGGTATGGAGACCTTTTGTGATCCAAACGGCTATTATGGTTACGCAGATTATGGTGATGGGGAAGAGACGGTGGGGATTTTGTGTCACTTAGATGTTGTACCTGAGGGCGACCGTGCAAAATGGGAAAAAGATCCTTTTACGGCTACAGAAAAAGAAGGCGTTCTTTATGGAAGAGGGACGCAAGATGATAAAGGACCAACCATCTCAGCACTCTATGCCTTCAAAGCATTGGTTGATGCTGGCCTTTCATTTAATCGTAAAATCAGGTTTGTCTTCGGTACAGATGAAGAAAACCTATGGAGATGTATGGAAGCTTATAAACAGCATGAAAAAATGCCGGATATGGGCTTCGTCCCAGATAGTGCTTTCCCGCTAACCTACGCTGAAAAAGGCTTGCTACAATTCAAACTAACAGGTCCTGGATCTGAAAAGTTCGAGCTAGATTGTTCGGGTGCATTAAATGTGGTACCTGCTGTAGCGGCGTATAGTGGAGAACAACAAGCGAAGCTGGCAGAAGAACTAAGACAGCAAGGATTTTCTTACGAACAGACTGAAGAACAGACCGTTGTTTATGGAAAAGCCGTTCATGCCAGTACAGCTTTTGAAGGAGCCAATGCGATTACACGATTGGTAGAAGGTTTGGCGACACTTCAGTCGCATCCGATGTTGTCTTTTATTGCTGAAAAAGTTGGTCAGGAAACAAACGGATATCGTATTTTTGGAGAAATTGAAGATGAGATGACAGGAGAGTTGACCTTCAATGTGGCGTCGTTAAAAATCAGCGAGCAAGTATCAGAAGTCATGGTCGATATGAGAATACCTGTTTCTTACAATCAGGAAGATTTAGCGAAGATACTAGAAGAAGTTACCAGCCAATACGGACTGATTTATCAGATGTATGATGCTTTACCGTCTCTATACGTGCCAAAAGACAGCCCGCTCGTAGAAACATTGATGACGATATACAGAGATAAAACAGGCGACATGCAAGAACCATTAACTTCTGGTGGCGCGACCTACGCAAGGTCAATGCCTAACATGGTCGCGTTTGGTGCACACTTCCCTGGAAGCCCCAGTCTGGCTCATCAGGAAAATGAAGGCATCATCTTAAGTGAGTTCTATCTTGCAATGGAAATCTATGCTGAAGCCATCTACCAACTTTGCTGTTAGTGATTGGGAATAGCTTAAGTCAATTTTAAGATTTCAATTCAGTTAAACAACTGGTAATTCTACAAAAAACATACAATATGATGTATAATAAGTGGACGTGTGTCGATCCCAGTTATCAGTGAATAGAAACTTAAAGTTCTCTAGATTGTTCATAGGAGAACGATGCACAAATAATTATAAAAGACGAACGCTCATAAGAGAAAGAGAAGGAATTTAAAATGACAGAACAGCATAAAGCAGTCGTACTCGGCGCAAATTATTATATAGGATTAAGTATCATTCGTTGCCTTGGTCGCGTAGGCATACCAGTCGTAGCCGTAGAGTATAAAAGAGATGGTGCCTATGGACTTCATTCAAAATATTTATCAGAAGAATTGATTGGACCAAATTACAAAGAAGAACCAGAAGCATTAAAAGATTTTTTAATAGAATATGCTAAAAAACAGGATAAGAAACCTGTCTTGTATCCAACAGCAGATCCTTATGTTGAATTTATCGATGCCTATTTAGATGAACTAAGTGAGTATTATTTAATTACACAAAAAGAAAAAGGCTTATGGACAAAACTGATCGACAAAGATGATCTTTACGAAATAGCAGAGCAGCATAACGTTAGAATGCCAAAATCTATTCAGACATCGCGTTCAGATTTAATTGAAACAGTTGAAGCAGAACTGGGTTATCCATGTCTCGTTAAACCAGCAGATTCCACAAAATTTGTAGCGAAATTTCGTAGAAAACTATTCAAAGTGCAAAACCGCACAGAATTAGAAGACGCTTTAAAAAAAGCAGCGGATGCAGATATTGAAGTTGTTGTACAGCAACTGGTTCAGGGGTTCGATGATCACATGTATACATTTGACGCATACTTGAACCAGCATTCTGAAGTGACACACTGGATGACTGCCCAAAAACATCGTCAGTATCCCATTCATTTTGGTGCATCTGTCTATACGAAACAGCGCTATGTTCCTGAACTATTTGATATTGGTGCACCTTTCCTTGAAGCGATTGGTTACAAAGGATTTGCCGAAATTGAATTTAAAAAAGATGCTAATACAGGTGAGTATTATCTGATCGAGATCAATGTTCGGACAACAAACTTTAATCAAATGATTGCGGACGTTGGGCTAAACATGCCGTTGATTGCTTACAAAGAATTAACAGGTCAGCCAATTGGTACTAGGGTCATTAAAGAGGATACAGGGCAAGTATTCCATTATATGTATGAAGACCTACATGCCTCAAGAGCTTATGTTAAAGCCGGAGATTTAACCTGGAGTCAGATCCTCAAGTCTTATAAAGCGAACAAGACAGGTGCAGTATGGGCAAAAGATGATCCTCAACCGGGGATCCAGTTCATCGGTAAATTTGTCAAACGAGTGGCTGGAAAAGTGACCAGAAGAAACGGTTAAATCAAAAGGTTAATCGATAAAGGAGAAACGACTAATGATTCAAATAGCAGAATTACTTGACGCGATAAAAGTAAAAGAATCCAAAGATCATAAAGAACAAATGATTTCTGAAGTAGCTTACCATTCAGGTAAGGTCAAACAGGATACGTTATTTGTTTGTATAAGAGGATATAAAACGGATGGACATCAATATGCCAAACAGGCAGTTGAACAAGGCGCAACGGCTCTTGTAGTAGAAGAGTTTATTCCGGGACTCACTGTAGCACAGTACTTGGTTGAAGATTCACGTCAGGCACTTGCGGCTTTAGGAGATCAGTACTATGGACACCCTTCTAAAGATCTGAATCTCATTGGTATAACGGCAACAAATGGTAAAACATCTACTTCTTTCATGACGAATGCCATACTAGAAGAAAATAAATGGAAGACAGGACTGATGGGAACCGTCATGGTCAAATTTGGAGATACTTTAATTCCGAGTGTGTTGACGACTCCTGAATCATTGGATTTACATGAATATTTTGCAAGAATGAGAGACGAAGAGATTTCTCATGTCACAATGGAAGTGTCTTCTTCAGCCTTGGACTTGGCTCGTGTAGGTAGTGTAGACTTTAATATCGTTGCTTTAAACAATATCAGTAGAGAACATATTGATCTTCACGGATCATTTGAAGAATATTATAATGCGAAAGCAAGTCTGATCAGAGAAGCAACAGAAAAAGAGTTTGCTGTTTTAAATCTAGATGATCCGTATTCAGCGGCGCTAGTGGATGAAACGAAAGCTTCTACCGTCACTTATGGTATAGAAAGTGAAGAGGGGCATCTGCATTGTTCTAATATCGATCTATCTACAGGTCGTGGTACCTTCACTGTCGAAATTAAACGTCCATTTATGACAGTTGATGGAAACCAAGTAGAAAAAGCGCGTTTTGATATTAGCCTATCCGTGGCAGGATATCATTCTGTCTATAACGCCTTAACGGCGATCGCTATCGGATTGATCAGCGGGATTTCAATTGAAACCATCCAGTCAGGAATCAAAAATTTCAAAGGTGTAGAAAGAAGATTCCAGTTCATTTATGAGGAAGAATTCAAAATCGTAGATGATCATTTTGCAAATGCAGGAAATATTAATGTCACGCTGGAAACATTAACTAAAATGGATTATAACAACTTACACCTCGTCTACGCTATTCGTGGAAGCCGCGGCGTTACAACGAATCTTGAGAATGCGGAGACGCTAGCGAAATGGGTGCCGGAGCTAGGACTGAAAAAAGTGATTGTTTCTTTAAGTGAGTCTCACGTTACAGAAAAAGACGTTGTTACACCTGAGGAACTGGCAGCTTTTGAGAAAACAATGAAAGCTGTGGGTGTAGAAGTAGAATTGCACCACGAAATGCCAGATGCCCTTCAATCGAGTTTGGATCAAGTAGAGCCAGGAGACTTGATTGTTATCGGGGGTGCTCAAGGAATGGACTTTGGCGCAAAATATATTTTGAATCAACTTGTTGAAATGAATCCATCGCTGAATGCTGAAAAGATTTTAGCACCACTTGAAGATAGAGTAGCGGGTATAGATGAATCATTTTTAACTGAGGATGATGTAAAGTGAATCACCACCAGAAAGTGATTGGTGTTGTCGGCGGAATGGGTCCGGAAGCAACGGCTAGTTTTTTCTATAAACTGATTCGATCCACTGAGGCAAAAAAAGATCAGGATCATTACCGGATTGTCATTGACAACAACCCAAAAATTCCAGATAGAACGAAAGCGATTCTTGGTCAGGGAGAAAGTCCCTTACCAGCACTGATTGAAACGGCTAAAAATGTCGAAAGGGCTGGTGCGGACGTTATTGCTGTGCCTTGTATTACTTCCAATTACTTTTTAGCCGAAGTTCAAAAAGAAGTCAAAACCCCGATTGCTAATGTGTTTGAAGCGCTCGAACAGTATTTGAAAACAGATGGCTTCAACGTCAGAAAAGTCGGTATACTATGCACAACCGGCACACGTAAAATGGGTCTCTTTCAAAAAAATCTCCCTTTTGATATTTGCTATCCAAGTGAACAGTCGCAGGAAAGTAAAGTGATGGAAGCTATTTACGGGGCAGAAGGCATTAAACAAGGGAATACAGGCATTGTACCTAAATGTTTGCTTCAAGAAGCGGCTTTGGAGTTGATTGATGCTGGAGTAGACGTGATCATATCGGGCTGTACAGAAATTGAACTAGCCTTAAAACAAGAAGACGTTGAAATTCCACTGATTGATCCTATGCAAGTCTTGGCACAAAGCCTAACAAATTCTAAAAATTAAAGACAGATTTTTTACTGTATGCTCAGTAAAAAATCTGTCTTTTTATCTACTGCCAGCTGACAAGCTTCAAACATTTCATTTATATCACAAAAAGATTAGAAGATAGAATAGAGATGTGAATCATAGTATGATGGAGAGTATTCAATGGAGAAATTTAAAGTAGTAAGGGGAGAAACGATGAGTAAGGTATATATTTTGCACGAGAATATGGACTGGACAAAACATTTAATTGAACGGCTAGAAGAGCTAGCAGTTCCTTATGAAGAATGGGATCTTTCAGAGGGATTAGTAGACCTTTCAACAGTACCACCAGAAGGTGTTTTCTACAATCGAATGAGCGCTTCTTCACATACTCGAGACCACCGCTTCGCACCAGAGTTAACGGATCATGTCTTAGGTTGGCTGGAAGCACATGGACGTAAAGTGATTAACGGGACTCATGCGATCGAACTGGAAGTCAGTAAATTAAAACAATACCTTGCTTTGAACAACGCGGGTATCGAAACGCCTAAAACCATTGGAGCGGTCGGAAAAGAGCATATTTTGAAAGCGGCAGAAACATTAAACGAATGGCCCTTTATTATTAAACATAACCGGGCTGGCAAAGGACTCGGTGTAAAACTAATCTATACGATGGAGGAATTAAACGGCTACGTTAATGGACCGGAATTTGAAGACTCCGTTGATGGGATCAGTCTGATCCAACAATATATCCAGTCAGATACCGGTAGTATTGTACGCGCTGAATTTATTGGAGAAACTTTTTTCTACACCGTTGAAGTCGATTCTAATGATGGATTCGAACTCTGCCCGGCAGATAACTGTCAAATACCGGGAACAGAACAATCTGAAATGAACCAAGAAGAGCCGTCCCCAAAGTTTGAAATCAAAGAATCCTTGCTGACGGATACGGAAATCGAAACTTATCGGCAGTTTCTGTTACAAAGTCATATACAAGTTGCAGCAATTGAATTTATTAGAGACCGTAGTGGCAAACTCTACACTTATGACGTGAATACAAACACAAATTACAATCCAGATGCTGAAAGAAAAGCTCAGAAATTTGCGATGCTAGAATTAGCAACCTATTTAAAGGAAACACTTGATTCTATGGTCGTTAAGAAAATATAAGAGGCAGTTGATTCTGTAATGGAGGACTTATGGAGCATAATTTAGATAAACTCGATCGAGTTAAAATAGGTCTCAATGCAAATGTATTGAAGCTGGTTGCAGTAACAGCGATGTTTTTCGATCATTCTCTGCAGGTATTTGATCCAGGAGATACGCCCTTAAGATGGATTGTACATTTTTTTGGTAGACTGGCGGCTCCGTTGATTTGTTATCTGATAGCAGAGGGCTATCACTATACTTCTGATAAACGGTCTTATACCAAACGGTTATTTCTTTTTGCGCTAATTTCTCACATCCCTTATGTAATATTTTTTAACCTTAATGGGGGGATGGCTACGAGCGTCATGTGGTCGCTCACCTTAGGGCTGATTGCTTTGACAGCTGCAAAACATAAGCGGATGCATGTATTAATAAAAATTGGTATTGTAGTACTATGCTGTTTAGCAGCATATCCAGCGAACTGGCATTACATAGCTGTTCTATGGATTGTTAATTTTGGAGTGTTTAGAGAACAATTCAATAAAAAAATGTTGGTGTATACTTTGATTGGCTTAATGTTTTATGCCATCCCAGGTTTGTTTAGTATGGGGACCTTTGTGACCTACCGTTTCGGGTTTTTGGTGGCTATACTATTCTTTTATCTCTATAATAGAAAACCGGGAAAGAGAAATGCTTTTTATAAATGGGCATTTTATTGGTTTTATCCAGTTCATTTAGTGCTGTTCATCCTATTAAGCCTATTCTTTATGTGATAAGATAAGAAGGTATACTTAAAACAGATCAAACTAAATGAAAGCTAGTTATTTTAGGAAGGAGTCGATTGTTTGAAGGATAAAAAACCTGCTATTATTGCGGTTTTAAGCATTATACTGGTTCTTTTATTAGTATTTATAGTACAAGATGTGAGAACAAATCAAAGTCGTTCGAGTGAAGAGAATGCAGATACAAATCAGCAGCCTTCTACAGAACCGCCGACAGAATCAGATGAACCTGATCAAGAAGCCGTGGAAGAACCTAAAGCACCTGAAGTAGAATTACCAACCTGGAATGAGGTAGGACCGTTTGAGTTGCCTATTATTGGAGCTGGTGGGTATACATCCATTAGACAAAATCTTCATGAAGAACCTTCGATAGAAGCACTAAAGATTACTGAGTTAACTGCAGGGACAGCATTTTCAATTGAAAATGAACTAAACGATTGGTGGCAAATCCGAACAATCTCTGGAGAAACGGGATGGCTGGAACATCGATATGCTATGATCAATTTACCAGATATCATTCCATCGATCATTTATGATCATTTAAATAGTTACGATGCTAAATTTACATCTTCATTAGTACCGATACCTGAACTGACAGGTCAATCACTTTATGATATGCAAGGATACAACGAGCGTTTGAATGAAGAAACTTTTATTATGCCCATTCTTTATCAAACGGCAAGAAAGGTTCAGGCAGCACAACAGATTGCTTTACAAAATGGAGAGTCTTTGAAGGTATATGAAACTTTCCGTCCAAGAGACGTGCAGTTACTTGTCAATGATGCATTAAATAGACTAGCAGAGACGAACGCTGAGGTTAAAGAAGGGATCACAGCGGAACCTTGGAGTATGACCTGGTTCATTAATACAAGCGTTTCCAATCATCAGCGAGGACTAGCAATTGATTTAACCTTAGTAAAAATCGACGAGCTATCCGAACGGATTATTGGAGACTATTACGTTCCAGAAATTTTAAATTACACAGAATATCAGATGCAGACACCATTCCATGAATTAAGTACGGCTTCTGCGATGTTTACAAAGCCAATCGCGGCAAGAGATCAAGAAGGCTGGAGAAATATGGAGCTGAGTAGTACGGTCACGGAACCGGCTCTGAGAATGCAAAATTATATGACAGAAGTTGGCTTTACACCGTTAGCTTCTGAATGGTGGCACTTCAATGATATTGACGCTTTAGATGATTTAAAAGAAAGTGCTGGGACAGGAGAATTCCGGATTACAGAAGTTGAAAATGATCCTCCAAAATGGCAAGAAGTAGAATAAACACAGACCCAGAGACTTGAAGCGAAATCTGCTTCAGGTCTTTTTTTACGAATAGAGTAGATCAACTTGACATTTATTGTTTACAGTTGTAAACTGTAAAAAACGTAATGATTACAAATGTAAACGATAAATAGAAATGAGGAATACCTATGAAAGAAAATCAAATGACCACTTCTGAAAGAGAAGTCATGAGAGTGATCTGGGCGAATCCCAGTGCGACAAGTAAGTATATCAGCACAGTCTTAGAAGAAAAAATGAACTGGAAAGCAGCAACGACAAAAACGCTCATTGGACGCTTAGTTAAAAAGAATCATGTGAAAGCGACAGAGGAAGGTCGGAAATTCAAATACTCTGCGCTCATTACAGAACAGGAAAGTCTTCAAGAATCCAGTCAGGCCTTACTACAGCAAGTCTGTACAAAAAAACGAGGAAATATTATTTATCAAATGATAGAAGAAATAACTTTAAGTTTAGAAGATATCGAGCAGCTTGAGCAACTATTGAATAAGAAAAAACAAAGTGCACCAGAGACAGTCTCTTGCCAATGTACACCTGGCCAGTGCGAGTGCAAGCAGGAAGGAGGGGTACATTGTGGACACTAGAACCTATCCAATAGAAGGAATGACTTGTGCATCTTGTGCAGCCACTGTAGAAAAAACAGCTGGGAGTGTACCAGGTGTCGAACAAGCCACAGTCAATCTAGCGACTGAAAAACTTCAAGTAAAAGTAGCCGATGAAACATTTGAACCAAAAAGATTACAAAAAGACATCGATGTAGCCGGATACGCAGTTGTTTTACCTGAATTTAAAACAACGACGTTTTCAATAGAAGGAATGACCTGTGCATCTTGTGCAGCTACTGTAGAAAACACGACGGCACATTTGAAGGGAACTGAAAAAGCATCGGTTAATTTAGCGACTGAAAAAATGACGGTGACCTATAATCCACTTGAGATTTCTACTCGTCAAATAACAGATGCAGTGCATCAAGCAGGCTATGAAGCGATTTTGGAACAAGAACCTATGAACGATTCTACTTTGAAAGAACCTGTAGAAGAAAAGCAGTCTAGTGAGCAACGCTACCGTAACCGAGCAATCTTATCAGCAGTTTTCACAATCCCGTTACTGTATATTTCGATGGGACACATGATAGGCTTATGGTTGCCGGAACCTCTTAATCCTATGATGCATCCCGTAATCTTTACATTGGTGCAACTCGTACTCACTCTACCGGTTATGTGGAGTGGTATACCTTATTTCAAACAAGGATTCAAGACTTTGAGAAAAGGTCATCCAAATATGAATTCATTGATTTCTTTAGGAACCGCAGCAGCTTTTATTTATAGTTTAGGTGCCACAGTGGCGATTGTGTTTCAAGGGGCGGATCTTGCAATGATGCTTTACTATGAAACATCCGCGGTGATACTCGCTTTCCATACGCTCGGTAAATATCTGGAGGAGCGGTCTAAGGGTAGAATGTCAGAAGCGATTCAAAAACTGATAGATCTTGCGCCTGAAACAGCTCGCATTGTACACAACGGTGTAGAAGAAGAAATCAAGGTTGAAGAGGTTACAGCAGGGGATATCGTAAGAGTTCGTCCAGGAGAAAAGTTTCCAGTAGATGGGGTAGCCATCAAAGGACAGACAACAGTAGATGAATCGATGCTAACAGGAGAAAGTTTACCCGTAGAAAAACAGGTAGGAGATACACTGATTGGAGCGAGCTTAAATAAAAATGGGAGTGTAGATTACCGAGCAACAAAAGTCGGAAAAGACACTACATTAGCTCAAATCATTCAATTGGTAGAAGAAGCACAAGGATCTAAAGCGCCAATTGCTAAACTAGCAGATAGGATTACAGGATATTTTGTCCCAATCGTCATTGGTCTCGCAATCCTGTCTGGTTTGGTCTGGCTGATAGCCGGCCAATCCCCTTTATTCTCATTGACCATTTTGATTTCTGTATTGGTTATTGCATGTCCATGTGCACTAGGACTGGCAACACCCACTGCCATTATGGTGGGGACTGGAAAAGGGGCTGAACACGGAGTATTGATCAAAAGTGGAGATGCTCTAGAAACCATGCATAGTATAGATATCGTTGTTTTTGATAAAACAGGCACTTTGACTCAAGGAGAACCGATTGTAACAGATATTGTCGTATCAGAAAAAGGCAGATTAACCAAAGAATCCTTATTGCAACTAGCAGCCTCAATGGAGCAAGGAAGTGAGCACGCACTTGGAGAAGCCATTGTAAAAGAAGCTCAGCAAAAGAGTGTTCAATTACTTGAAATTGAATCATTTGAAGCAATTGCCGGACACGGTATCACAGGACGTTCAGAAAATGCTACGATATATTTCGGTAATCGAAAACTGATGAATGAACAAGGCGTCACGATCAGTCAGCTTGAGTCTAAAGCAGATCAAATGGCTGATGAAGGCAAAACACCGATGTTCCTTTCTATGGATGGTCAACTACAAGGTGTGATTGCAGTAGCAGATACACTCAAAGAAAACAGTAAACAAACGGTTCGAAGTTTACAGGATAAAGGGATCCAAGTCATGATGATTACTGGAGATCATACTCGTACGGCAAAAGCCATTGCTCAGCAAGCGGGTATTGATAGAGTGCTAAGCGAAGTGTTGCCGGAAGATAAAGTAAAAGAAGTTGAAAAACTTCAAGAAGAAGGTAGAAAAGTAGCCATGGTAGGAGATGGGATTAATGATGCGCCTGCACTCGTACAAGCTACAATCGGTATGGCAATCGGATCTGGGACCGATGTTGCAGTCGAATCTGCAGATATCGTCTTAATGAAAAGCGATGTGAATGAAGTCGTCACTGCACTGGATTTAAGTCAAGCTACACTGAAGAATATTAAGCAAAACCTCTTCTGGGCATTTGCTTATAACTTAGTTGGTATCCCAGTTGCGATGGGATTATTATATCTATTTGGTGGTCCATTACTAAACCCAGCACTCGCTGCAGTGGCTATGAGTTTCAGTTCTGTATCCGTCTTACTGAATGCTTTAAGACTAAAACGGTTTAAACCATATCACCAAGCAATTCAATCTTAGGAGGAAAAAATGATGAGACAAACGCTTAATATAACAGGTATGAAATGTGAAGGATGCGCAAGAAATGTACAGAAAAATTTGGAGTCGATTGCTATAGTGGATGCTGTTACGGTTGACTTTGAAAAGCAGATCGCCTATGTTGAAAGTCAAGGTAAACTGTCGAAAGACTGCGCACAAGAGTCTCTTTCAGCTACAGCTTATCAAGTAACTGAAGTTTAATACATGCATCATTTAAAAGTCGTACTTTACCGGTACGACTTTTTGTTTGGAGTAAAGAAGATTAGTGAATGAGTTGGAATCGGTCGTGTGTCTAGAATGAAATAAGGTATAATAAAAGTATCAAGCAGAATTCTCCCTAGCCAGTTCTTGGATAGAAATGTAGATGAAAGGTGAGTGCTATGGAAAAAGGTAAAGCGTATGTCCCGTTCAGATTTAAACTTTCACCAATCAAAAAGATGGCCATGTTTCATTTCCATAAAGATCCGGATGAAGAGTATGTTGCGTTCGAATTGCAGTACCTAAAAGGTAGTCATTACGGAGAAGGGTTCAGAGTGTTGGCCTGGAGAGCAGATGGCTATAGAGATTCTTATTTAGATGTAAATCTTCAGATGTCAAAAGAAGAAGAACCTTTGTCAGTTGGCGGTAAGGGGTTGAAAGAAAGAGTAAAAACGATTTTCGATGAAGCTTACTTTGATTATAATGAAGGACAATTAAATGTTGGTTTTGTGTTTCAGGATAAGTTTGACCGGAGAATTGTCCTTTATATCAATGAACAGATTGAAAAAGATACGAAACCATTGACTTGGTTACCTTCGGTTGGGAATCACACAGAGCAACCGCATTCGATGCCATTATTTTTCTTATATGAGTTTGATTTTGCTCGAAAAAAAGATACGGAGATTTTTCTATCTATTAATAATATCGAAAAAACACTGGATACTTTTGCTTTCCCTAAAGACTTTCAAACGAGATACTATGTGGAATTTTCTTTAAATGCAGTGATTACGAATTTCAATCAGAAAGGTCGTTACACACTGAAAGAAATAGAAATCGACGAAGCTGGTATTGCAGAGGATGAGACGCATCTCTATGAATATCATTTAGTAAATGGCTTATATCATTTAAAAAAGATGACGATCAAGCATGATTCTGAACCGGTGCAAGTAGTTTTTGACCCACCGTTTCCGAACCATGTAGAAATCAAAGAAGCAATGCCTCAATTCGGTGCATTTGAAATTCAGCCATCTGGAGAAGCTGGAACACTTAGCGGGAAGTATAATGTCGTTAAGCAACAAGAAAAGGCAGTCATCAACCTTTCTTTTCCAGAAGCGTGGCAAACGCCTAAAGGGGCTATCTATGACAAGTTCATCAATAGCATGACGCCCAACATCAAAACATGGTACAAAACCTATCAATGTACTCAGATAGTTGATTTAGAGACTATGGAAACGGATATCATATGGAATAGAATTGATCCTGATAGAAGAGTAGACATTTAAAAATAAACAAAAAAGGACAGGCGTGCTCATAAGAGCATGTCTGTCCTTTTGAATAGAGTCGATGGAATAACGAAAGAGTGACTACTCTTCAGAAACACCAGCAGTCCATTCATCAACTGTATCTTGATTTGCATCTACCCAGTTACGAGCAGCTTCTTCAGGATCTACGCCTTCAGAAATTTCTAACATAACAGCTTCCATGTCTTCAACAGTCCAGTTAAAGTTTTCAAGAACTTCGTGTGCTTCAGGCATGTCCTCTGCTAATCCTTCACGGGCGAAAGTATCGATTGTCTCTGCATCTCCAAAGACGCCTTCAGGATCATCAAGATACTTAAGATCATAAGTCTGGAATTTCCAGTGAGGAGACCATCCAGTTACAATAAAGTCTTCTTCATTTTGATAAGCTTGTCCCAATGTAGTGACCATTGCACCAGAAGAAGAAGGTTGTAGAGTCCAGTCAGATAGGTTTTCATAAGTGTCTAATGCAGTTTCAGTTGCAGTCATAACACCAGCGCCAGCTTCAATACCTGTAATGGTTTGATCTGCTTGATCTGTTAAATCAGCAATCGATGAAGCATCCATGTAATTAGGAACTACGAGTCCAACTTTGGCACCTTCAAGGTTTGTTCCTAGATGATCTAGTTGTTCGCCGTATTGTTCAAATTGAGAAGCATGAGTATTTGGTAACCAACCTGCTACCATTGCATCAGCTTCATCATTAGCAACAGCTTCCCACATAATCGCGTTATCAAGAGGTGTTAAAGTTGTTGAGTAACCAAGATCTTTGAATACTTCTCCGACCACGTGAGTCGAAGCTACTTCAGAATCCCAGTTAACATAAGCTAAAGTAATTTCTTTAGATTCAGACCCACTATCTGCTGAGTCGCCATTTCCACAAGCCGCCAAAAATAGTGCTGAGGCAGATGCTGCTGTAAGTCCTAATTTTTTCCATGTTGATGTCAAAATAAATCTCTCCTTCTTTTTTAGTCATCTTGTTTATATACAAGATGAAGAATAACAAGTGTATGGGTGATACGATTGTAAAAAAATAGAGTAGATCGTATCAAGCTACTCTATTTCTAGTACTTAAATTATTTCTTCGTGTTAAATCCTTGCATGATCCTGTCTAAGATGATGGCCAAGACCACAAGTGCTAGTCCGGAAACAAATCCTGGTCCAACTTGAGCACGTTGCAATGCGTTGATAACACGTTCACCTAATCCTGGAGCTCCAATCATAGAGGCAATAACCACCATAGATAGTGCTAGAAGGACAGTCTGGTTAATCCCCGCCATCATGGTTGCTTTCGCTAGAGGTAATTCAACTTTAAATAAACGTTGAGAACCTGTACTACCAAATGATTCAGCAGCTTCGACCATTTCATCAGAAACCTGACGAATACCTAAGTTCGTGAAACGGACAGTTGGTGGTAAGGCGAAGATGACAGCCGAGAACACACCTGGAACCATACCGATTCCGAAAAATGCTACTGCTGGAATTAAATAAACGAAGGCTGGCATTGTCTGCATAAAGTCCAATATTGGGCTTAAAATGACATTCGCAATTTTACTTTTAGCCATCAAGATACCTGCTGGAACACCAATCAGGATAGATACTAAACTCGCTACAATCACTAGTGTGAATGTATACATCAATGGTTCCCATAGTCCTTGGTTTTGAATATACATCAAACCAATGAGCGTAAAGATGGGTAGCCCGAATTTTCTAGTAGCCAAGTAAGCTAAAGCGACCATAATCAGAATAAATACGATTGGTGGAATCAAAAGCAACATTTCAGTTACAAAGTTCATGAAATCTGAACCGCCATCTTGAATCGCTCCGAAAAGCCAAGATAGATTGATTGTTAACCAGTCAATGACGCTCGAAATCCAATCTGATACTGGAAGACGAGGGATGTTGTCTAAAATACTATTCTCCATCAATTGTTACCTCCTCGCGTTCTTTAGCAAGCGCACCAATAACAAGTCCACGAACAACGATTCCGTATAATCGGTCGTTGTTGTCAACAACTGCCACAGGTGTCTGTGCTTCGTGAATCACATCGTACAATTCATGAATCAATGTGTCTTTAGATACTTTAGGAATATCTGTACGAATAATTGATTCTAATGAGTTGATGTTTTCCTTAACTAGTCGAGCAGCGTCGTCAGCGACAACGTATCCTAATAATTTTTGATTTTCACCAACAACTAGTAAACTAGATAGGCTTTCTGTCTTCATACGGTTTAACGCAACACGTGGTCCACTTTGTCCTAAACGAACGGTTTGTGGACGAACCATAATATTCTCAGCCGTTAAGACTTTAGAACGGTCAACATCTTCTACGAAACGTTCAACATAATCATTTGCAGGATTTGTTAGAATTTCTTCACCTGTACCGACTTGTACAACTTCTCCGTCTTTCATAATTGCGATACGGTCGCCGATACGTAATGATTCGTTCAAATCGTGGGTAATGAAGATAATGGTTTTGTGCATAGATTCTTGCATTTCAAGTAACTCATCTTGCATATCACGACGGATTAGTGGATCCAATGCAGAGAAAGCCTCATCCATTAATAGAATTTCAGGATCATTAGCTAGTGCACGAGCTAAACCGACACGTTGTTGCATACCACCAGATAACTGGTTTGGTAGTTGGTCTTTATATGGAAGAAGTCCAGCGTTGTCTAGAGCTTTTTCAGCTTTAGCCTGGCGCTCTTCTTTATCAACACCTTGTACTTCTAAGCCGTATTCAGTGTTTTCAAGAATCGTACGATGTGGAAATAGACCAAAGTTTTGGAATACCATTGAAACTTTTTTACGTCTGACTTCTCGCAGTTCTTTTTTATCCATCTTAGAAATATACTCACCATCAATCAGAATATTTCCAGCTGTTGGCTCGATTAAACGATTTAACATACGGACTAGGGTAGATTTACCACTACCAGAAAGTCCCATGATAACGAAAATTTCGCCTTCTTTAATTTCAAAGCTTGCCTGATTTACTCCGACAGTCGCTCCGGTTTTTTTCAGGATTTCATCCTTACCTTTTCCTTGATGAACAAGTTCAAGAGCTTGTTGTTCTTTTTTACCAAAAATTTTAATTAAATTTTGGATTTCTACTTTTGTATTCAAGAAATTAGTACCTCCTCTTATGATATGGTTCTTTCTTGATTTAATAATCTTATTGCTCGCAGCTTCTAATAGGAATCAAGGTATTGTTTACATAACGTTGAAACATGACCTCTTTTCGCACCTGTATAATCGTAACAAACGAAAGTGAGCGTGTAAAACAATCTAGACTGTTTCACATAGCATCTAACAAATGTTAACGTTTCACTACACTGATACAAAAGCTTTCTAATAATATGATTAGAATTAGCCGCGTTCTATTGCGAATGTAATATCAGTGTAACGTAAGCTTTTACCAAAATCACGCGATAAGTATCGCGAAAATAATACGAATTCGAGAAATTGAACAATTTAAATAACAAACGTTTTAGGTTGCTGTTAAGCTGTTTTCATCAAGAAACTTAAAATAATCAGTTATGTATGCGTATTTATTCCTGCTTGAAAGCTTGTTAAGTGTTTGTGTACAATGTTAAAATTATTACAGAAAAAATGACAGAAAAATAAAGGTTTTCTGATAGCTATTTCAGGAATTGATTGTTGAGTGGTTATAATTTAAAACATTTTTGAACAGTATTGAAATGATTGAGTAGTATTCTAAAGAAAAGTTGACAATCGCACAGTAGTGATGAAGAATAGGACTCACAATGGTAAGAAAGAAGGAGAATACATGTCAGCACAGGCTTACACTATACGGACACATCAATTAGGAGATATGGGGTGGATCACTTACCGTCACGCGATGACCGTAGCGTTGGATTATGGTTGGGGGCAGCCTTTTGAAAGTATGATTGGAGAGATCTCCGCTCAGTTTTTGAAAACATATGATCCAGATAAAGAGCGATGTTTTATTGCTGAACGAGACGGAAAAATGCTGGGCTGTGTATTTGTAGTGAATGCGGGCAAGCAGACTGCCAAGTTAAGGCTACTATTTGTTGAACCAGAAGCACGTGGACTTGGACTGGCCAAAAGACTAGTAGATGAAGTGGTTCAGTTTTCCAGAGAAGCTGGATATGAGAAGGTTTTATTATGGACAATGCAAATGTTAGGTTCGGCTAGACATGTTTACCGAAAAGCTGGATTTGAAGTCATTAGCGAAGAAATCAATACAGAATTTGGAGAAAATCTTGTTTCGGAGACATGGGAACTACGCTTAACAGAAAACGAATCTATATAGGAGGAGAAGGGATGACACAAAGGTGTGAATGGGTCACTAGTGAACCACTCTATATTGCCTATCACGATAAAGAATGGGGAAAACCGCTTTACGATGACCAGAGATTATTTGAAATGCTTTGTTTAGAAGGTGCACAAGCCGGACTGAGTTGGTGGACGATCCTCCAAAGAAGAGAAGGGTATCGTAAGGCTTTTAAAGGGTTTGATCCTGAAAAAATTGTCGCGTTCGATGAAGAAACGATCCACGAATTGATGCTCAATAAAGAGATTATTCGAAATCGATTGAAAATTAGAAGTGTGCAGTCAAATGCTGCAGCTTATTTGACTATTCAAGAGAGCGGTCAGTCTTTCTCAGAGTATATTTGGCAATTTGTTGATGGAAAACAAATTCAAAATCACTGGGTGAACCAAGACGATGTACCAGCTTTTTCTGAGGAAAGCGTTCGAATGAGCAAGCAGCTTAAAAAAGATGGATTCAAATTTGTAGGTCCAACGATATGTTACGCCTACATGCAGGCAGTAGGGATGGTCAATGATCATTTAACAACATGTGAATGCTATGAAGCGTGCCGTCAACAATAGGTGTTAGCTGATTATGGTATCTGTTCAAATAGAGCAGATACTTTTTTTGATTTCAGGGTAACACTTTTAAGGTCTATATCGTTATTAAGAGTGTAAGACGTGATCACAACTTACAAACATCGCTTAACCGATTCGAATACGAAACGAATCACTACTATTACAAGGAGGAATTTTCATGCAAAAGGAATGGGCAGACAGCAAAGTAGATATCTATCTGGAGGATCTGGAAAATGACCGATTAGTTCGTCAAAGTTTCAATGGAGTCGTTCAAGCACCTACGGATGAACAAATCACAGAATTTATCAATGCAATCGACACGGTCAGTGAATTACCAGCAGCACACGGTATGGTCGTCGAACAGTATCGTTATTCATTTTAGAAATTGACAAGAACACCCTATTATCTATCCCTTATATACAAACAAACTATTAGGAGGAATGCTTTATGGCAACAAAACTAGAATTACGCTTTGAAACAGGCGAAGGAAAGAATAAAACAATTGGAATCAATAAGCCGGCACTTAATTTGGATGTCGAAACCGTGGAATCTGCTATGGAAACAATCGTTTCTCAGGAGCTTTTTGAGAAAGACGGAATCAAGTTGTTTGATTCAATCAAAGGTGCTCGTTACGTTACGAGAACCGTAGACGATTTATTTGAAATAAAATAAGATTGTAGAAGAGAGAAGAGCCGCTAGAGGCTCTTCTCTTTTTTTAATGGTTTGGTATAATAGATTCAATTGAGAGCCAAGGAGGAATGGGTGTTGAAGAAAGTCTCCATAGGGTTTGTGAAGGGATATCAAAAGTTGATTTCTCCATTATTTCCTGCTACTTGTCGATATTATCCAACTTGTTCTAATTACGCTGTACAGGCCATAGACATGCATGGAGCAGTCAAGGGAAGTGCTATGGCTATTGCCAGAATCATTAGGTGTAATCCTTTTGTTTCAGGTGGAGTAGACAAAGTACCTGACCATTTTACCTTGCATAGAAATCAGGATACAATTAACGACATTTACTTGGGAGATGGATTGACAATTTCAATGGATGAAAATGACGTTAAACAAGAAGAAATAGACGCAGTCATCGCTAGGTTGGAAGATGAAGTGCTGGTACAAAACAAACAACTTCGTACAGTGGATTATTTAACTGATTTAGTAGACGTTGAAGAACAATCAGTAGCGGAACTACCGGAAAGTTATAAGAATATGAATGATCGTCAGATTTTAAATAAGCAGTTTTACCATACACAAGAAGAGTTGGAGAAATTTAAAGAATATCATTTTTATAAAATCGTTAAAAATAAAAAAAGTGAATCGTACTTTAAACATGTCCATTCTAGTCCAATTCACAAAGCATATCAAAGTGGACAGAGAGTCTATTGTTTTATAGATGAAAGCAGCGGTCATATTGATACAAATAGTCCTGCCCTTGAACAGGCGCTGCGTAAAAACAGAGGGATTTCTCAAAAGGATTTCAACGAGAGAAAAGCTCAGTTGATTGACTATTTGCTTTTTCTGGAAAGTCATCCACATCAGCATTGATTGGAAACTAGCTATATAATGAAGAAACACGATTTTTTAGAATAGATAGAGGTGAATAAAATGAAAGAACTCAATAAGAAAATCAAATCCGTTGAGGCTTATCGTACACCCGAATTCAATTGGAAAGCATTGTTGAAATCAATTTTGACATTAGGATTTGCTAAACCGAAGAAAATGTCTGAAGCAGCTTTGTTGTATAAAATGATGCAAACCGATCATCAAACAGTCACAGTATTTTCTGAGACGATGAAAGGTGAACAAGAAAAAGTAGCCTCATTTCATTTAAAACCAACAATGTTTTACCAGAAGGTAACGGATGAGGAAAAACTTTCACTAGATGGATACGTCTACCACTTTGATTTAGAAACCATCAAATATGAATCATAAACATTAGAGGATATAGTAAAAAAGATTTACAGATGTTTATATGGAGGAAACGAGCATGAATATAACAATAAGTCCTGAACGTATTGAAGAAATCACAGTTATGCTGACAAGACAAAGAAGTGTTACAGAAACCATTGAGGAGCAACTTGTAACAGAAAAGGTCACTCACTTTTTCAAGGAATTAGATTACTTCAAACAAAACCCAGAAGATTTAATGACGATACAGGCACCAAATGATCCCTGGGGGAGAAAAAGTCTGATTTCTATACTACGCGGGAAAAAAGATCCACAGAACAAAAAAACGGTCATTTTGATTGGGCACACAGATACAGTAGGGATTTCTGATTATGGAGACTTAAGGGATTTTGCGCATCTTCCTTATGAAATCACAGAAAAACTTCGCGAAAGAAAAGATCAACTTCCAAAAGAGGTGCAAATCGATCTAGATTCAGGAGACTACCTATTTGGTCGAGGGATCTTCGACATGAAAGCTGGAAATGCCATTATTATGCATTTGATGGAAGAAATTGAAAAAGATCTTGAAAATTTCTCAGGGACAATCATCTATTGTGCAGTTTGTGATGAGGAAGCGAATTCTGTCGGGATGCGTTCTTGTGTTCCAGAGCTCGTCAAACTTCGGGAAGAAAATGGATTTGATTATACAGCTTTGATCAATACAGATTACATGACATCCGAGTATCCAGGTGACCAGAACAAATATGTGTATGTAGGGACAGTTGGGAAATTGATGCCATCTTTTTATGTTGTTGGTAAAGAAACCCATGTGGGGGAAGCTTTTAAGGGGCTAGACCCTAATCAGATCGTTGCAGAGCTGACGAGAAAAATTAACTTGAATACAGATCTTTGTGATATCGTTGAAGGAGAAGTAACATTACCGCCGATGAGTCTAAAACAACAAGATCTGAAGCCGGAATACTCTGTACAGACAGCTAAGACGGCACATGCTTTCTACAATTTCGCTACTCATTATTCGACTCCGGATATGGTTCTGGAAAAAATGCGAGGAGTAGCGGTTGAGGCCTTTGATGCTGTTTTAAAAGATGTAAATAATCAGTATGAAGCATACAGTCAGATGACGAACCGTGAATTCGAGGAGCTTCCTTATAAAACAAAAGTCATGACTTACAGTGAATTGTACGTGGCTGTACAAGAAGAAAAAGGGGCTGAACTGGATGAGCAGTTTGAAGCCGCTCGGCAGAAATGGCTGATTGATGACTCGATCGATGACCGAGACTATGCACTAAAAGAAGTAGAATGGTTGCAGACGATGTGGACGAATCAGGAACCTGTTATTCTAATTTACTTTACGCCACCTTACTATCCGCATATTTACGTGGAAGGAAAAACAAATCAAGAAAAAGCTTTACTCGAAGCGGTCAAAGAAGCCGTTGATACAACAGAAACAGAGTATCAGCTTGTTTACAAAAAATTCTTTCCGTATATATCAGATTTGAGTTATGCGGCTGCCCCAAGAGAGGCCGATGCCGTGGACGCATTGAAACTAAATATGCCAGGTTTTGGAGTGAAGTACTCTTTACCATTAGAAGAGATGCAGCAACTGCAGTTACCGGTTGTAGATATTGGACCGTTTGGGAAAGATTCTCACAAATTTACGGAGCGATTAGAAAAAACATATAGTTTCAACGTAGCGCCGATCTTGGTACAGAAAACAGTTTTCAACTTACTAGATGCATAGAATAGATTTGGCACTTTTCATCATGAAGAGTGCTTTTTCTATTTCTATAACGATTTAAGGAAAAGTTTACGAACTACCCCAATAGAACATGATAAAATAAACTAGAATGAAATTGAAGGGGGCAGAATTATGAAAGTGTTAATTGCAGACGATGATAAAGAAATTTGTGACCTACTAGAAATTTATGTGAAAAATGAAGGGTTTGAAGTAGAGAAAGCACATGACGGTCAGGAGACACTTGATAAATTATACAATCAAGAAATCGACTGTGTTGTACTAGATGTTATGATGCCGAAGAAAACAGGCCTTGAAGTTGTAAAAGAAATCAGAGAAACGTCTCAACTACCGATATTAATGTTGAGTGCGAAGACGGCTGATGTAGATAAAATTAGAGGGTTAGCCAATGGGGCTGATGATTATGTCGTTAAGCCATTTAATCCTTTAGAAGTGGTTGCACGCATCAAATCTTTAATGAGAAGAAGTTCGTATACAAATAGAGAATCTGAAGCAGGGGAATTAGAAATTGGACCATTAATTATTCGTAAGGATCAGCATCAAGTAGAAACAGTAGATGGAACACTGATTCAATTGACTGCTCTAGAATTTGGTATCTTGTTCTTGCTTGCAAGTAATCCCAACCGAGTATTCAGTGCAGATGAAATTTTTGAAAGAGTCTGGAAACAGGAAAGTCTTGTACCAGCCAAAACCGTAATGGTTCACGTCAGTCATTTGAGAGATAAGATTGAAAAAGCTACTGGTGGAGAGAACGTCGTCAAAACGGTTTGGGGCGTTGGGTACAAAATAGAAGAAAAGCAAAGTTTTGAGTAAAGCGTACGACCGATTTAACGAATGGAGTAGATAGATGAAACTCACCATGAGAGAACGATTTCGGTTACTGATCGAAGCGTTTGTTACAGCTGGAATTATTTTGCTTTGCTATCTGGCAGCTTATGAGATACTCGGTTGGTTCATAGAAGCTTTTCCAAGTTTTTTTGATGATTTATGGCTGATAGAAGATATTTACAGACAAAACAATCGACAAGGTTTCTGGGGACTTACACCGTTTGTCTTCTTTTTATTAATCCTAATCGCAATGGGCGCCATTTACTGGAGACTCAAGAGAAGATACCGGCAGTATGAGTTGCGACACATTATTGATGAACTACATTTCATTGCTCAAGGGAATTATACGCATAGAATTAGAGGGAACTATAGTGGTGGTTTCGATAAAGTAGTCGATAGTATTCACGTATTAGTGGATTCAACCGTAGAAGCGATGGAAGAAGAGCGTAGGATAGAACAGTCCAAAGATGAACTGATCACTAATGTCAGTCATGATATCCGAACCCCATTGACTTCAATCATTGGATACTTAGGGTTGATAGAGGAAGGACGATTTCATTCTACAGAAGACCTTCAAAAATATGTACACACAGCCTATAAAAAAGCTAAGCAGATGAAAGTGCTGGTAGATGATTTGTTTGAATATACAAAAGTTAGACAGACGACTACGCCGCTTCAATTGGTCACTTTTGATATGGTTCAGTTGATTGAGCAGTTATCAATTGATTTTGAACTAGAAGCCAAGAGCCATCAAATGGAAATCGTTGTCTCGTCAAATGTTGACCGGATTATGATGACTGCTGATACAGAGAAACTTGTCAGAGTATTCAATAATTTGATTTCCAATGCATTGAAGTATGGGAAAGGCGGCAATACGATTGAAATAGAAATCAATAGAATGGGCGAAAAAGTTGTGATTTCTGTTAAAAATGATGGAGAGCCGTTACCTAAAGAAGCCATCGACCAAATATTTGAACGCTTCTACCGAGCAGAGACATCGAGATCTCAGGAAACAGCAGGGACAGGACTCGGGCTTGCAATTGCTCAAAGCATTATAGAGTTACACGGAGGGACCATCACAGCACAGTCTAGCAAAAAATGGACGAGCTTTGATATCCAACTACCCTTAACCCAAGAAGAATAGCCTGTTTGAAAAGCATCTATTATCCAAGATAGGTGCTTTTTCAAATGGTAATCAATTAGAAAACGAGGCTAAGTGAAAATAGACGGACATAGTCATGTCTATTTTATGAAGATACTGGAAAAGTAGTTGTTTTTTTATAAGTGAGAGAGTAACATGAAGAAGGTTGAAATTGAAGAACAATTAGCATCAAGCCGACCAGAAAAATTCAACCGAAAAAACTCGATGTACATCACATCATTTAGGAGAACGTATTTATTTATGAAACTATTCAAAAAACATCTTAAAAGTATGATCATTTCAGGAATTACCGCTAGTATAGTCGCACCTATCGCATTGAATGCAGAGCAAGTTGTTCAAGCAGCGCCTCAAGCGCCAGAAATTGAAGCAGAAGCAGCATTAGTAGTTGATTTCGATACAAACCAAATCTTATTGAATCAGAATGCAGATAGTCAAAGAGGTATCGCCTCAATGACCAAAATGCTAGTAGAGTACTTATTATTCCAAGAGATTGAATCTGGAAACCTTGACTGGAGCACAGAAACGACAATCAGTGAGTATGCTCATCAAATCAGCCAAAATTATGAATTGTCCAATGTTCCCTTAAGACAAGGAGAAACGTATACCATTGAAGAACTGTATCAAGCATTGGCGATCTATTCTGCTAATGGTGCAACGATTGCAATTGCAGAAGAAATTGCAGGATCTGAACCGGAACTTGTTGACCGTATGCGTGAACTTGTTGAGTCTTGGGGCATAACAGAGTTTGAACTATATAATACAACAGGGCTAAGTAACGCTTCTTTAGGTGACAACATTTATCCTGGAAGTACAGCGGAAAATGAAAACATTATGTCTGCAAGAGGAATTGCTACTGTTGCCTCTCATCTATTAAGAGACTATCCGGATGTACTGAAAACCTCTAGTATCCCGAGTATGGTGTTTAGAGAAGGCACAAGTGACGCTATCCAGATGAAGAACTGGAACTGGATGCTGGAAGGTTTGATCCATGAAAGACCAAACGTAGATGGACTGAAAACAGGTACAACACCATTCGCTGGAGCTACATTTACAGGTACAGCCGTAGAAGATGGCCGAAGAATCATTACAGTGGTTATGGGTGCAGGAGATGGCGTAACGAATCGTGCTCAGCGTTTTGATGAAACAGATAAATTGATGAATTACGGATTTGGAGGCTGGGACTCAGCTACGATTATGGAAGAGAATACCGTTCTTGAAGACGTAGAACCTTTAATGATCCGAAATGGTCAAGAAGACCAAGTGGAACTCATGACATCAGAGTCAGTGGACTACTTATTGCCAGAAGGTATTTCACAAGAAGATGTCAAATGGACATTTACACCTGATGAAGAAGCGCTAAGTCAAGATGGAACGCTAGAAGCGCCTGTAGAAAAAGGACAAAATGTGGGTACGCTAACCTTTTCTTTTGAAGGAGACGATTTAGGCTACCTTAATGGGAGCGAACACAAATCGATTTCTGTCGTTACTTCAGAAGCGGTGGACCGCGCAGGGTTCTTTTCGGTGCTCGGAACATGGTTCGGGGACTTCTTCAGTAGCATAATGAATCGCTTTTAAGGGATAAAATAAACGTATTGATTTAATAGGATAAGTGAAGTAAAATAAATGCATAATAAAATTGAACGTTAGAGTGTGAACTAGTAAGTGAAGCGAAGGTCAAGAGAGTCAGTGGGTGGTGTGAACTGATACTTCGTAATCTGAATCCATTGCACGAGTAAATGGTGACGCAGGACTTGTTTTGCTTAAATCATTTCGGTAGAGCCCGTTAAAACTCTTAGAGAGCAGAAGGCGTTCCTTCTGAATCAGGGTGGAACCGCGAGAAGCAGTCTTTCGTCCCTTCATAATTGAAGGGGTGAAGACTGTTTTTTTACCTGCTCAACAATAAATAGAAAAGAGGGAATAGAATGTTAGATATAAAGTTAATCCGAACACAATTTGATGAAATCAAGCAGAAATTAGAAACGCGCGGTGTAGACCCACAGGAGTTGATGCAACTTAAAGAGTTGGATGAGAAAAGAAGAGACTATATCCAAAAATCTGAACAGTTGAAGAAAACTAGAAACGATGTATCTGACGAAATTGCCAATAAAAAAAGAAACAAAGAAAATGCAGATGACGCCATTGCTTCTATGCAAAAAGTGGGCGCTGAAATTAAACAGATTGACAAAGATCTAGAAGAAATCGAAATACAATTTCACGGCATTGCTGCTGGCTTACCAAACTTGCCACATGAATCTTTACCAGTAGGAGCTGACGAAGAGTCGAATCAGGAGATCCGTCGTTGGGGAGAAATCAATGAAGCACCTGTGTTTGAGATGAAACCACACTGGGAAATTGGAACAGATCTGGACATCTTAGATTTTGAAAGAGGCGCTAAAGTTGCTAAAAGTCGTTTCTTATATTACAAAGGCCTAGGAGCGAGGTTAGAAAGAGCACTTTATAACTTTATGTTAGATGTACACACTGAAGAACACGGCTACTATGAAATGATTCCACCATACCTGGTGAACGAAGAATCTCTCTATGGAACCGGTCAGTTCCCGAAATTCAAAGAAGATGTCTTCCAAATTAAAGATACCGTTTTAACACTAATTCCGACAGCTGAAGTACCACTGACAAACTATTATAGAGATGAAATTCTAGAAGAGTCAGATCTACCAAAATATTTCACGGCTTTATCTCCATCATTCCGTTCTGAAGCAGGGAGTGCAGGAAGAGACACTAGAGGTTTAATCAGATTACACCAATTCAATAAAGTTGAAATGATCAAATTTGCAAAACCAGAAGATTCTTATGAAGAGTTAGAGAAAATGACGGCGAATGCTGAAGCGATTCTTCAGAAGCTGAATCTTCCATATAGAGTGGTACTGCTCTCTACAGGGGATACAGGGTTTGCTGCAGCTAAAACATATGACCTTGAAGTCTGGATTCCAGCACAAGACACTTTTAGAGAAATTAGTTCTTGTTCAAACACGGAAGCTTTCCAGGCTAGAAGAGCTAAAATCCGTTATAGAAAAGAAGAAGACGGCAAAATCGATTTCGTTCATACATTAAATGGTTCAGGGCTAGCTATTGGGAGAACCGTTGCAGCTATTCTGGAAAATTACCAGCAAGAAGACGGTTCAGTTAAGATACCGGAAGTCCTTGTTCCTTATATGGGTGGCCTAACAGAGATCAGATAAAACTTTTATAGGTTGTTTCGATTAAAGAGTCAATTGGATTGATGATATAATGAGTTGTACCCAATCAATTAGGAGGGAAATTATGTCTGAGAAAAATTTTGAAACGGCAATATTTGCAGGAGGCTGTTTCTGGTGTATGGTAAAACCATTCGATAGTTTGCCAGGAATAGAAAAAGTAACTTCAGGATATACTGGCGGAACGGTAGAGAATCCGACTTACAGACAAGTGACTTCAGGAACGACAGGTCATACCGAAGCTGTTGAAATCACTTATGATCCTTCAAAGATTTCATATGAAGAGTTAGTAGAGATTTACTGGCAACAAACCGACCCTACAGATGCGGGTGGACAATTTGCTGACCGTGGAGATTCTTACAGACCCGTTATATTCTATAACAATGATGAACAAAGAGAAACGGCAGAAGCTTCAAAAAAAGCATTAAATGAAAGTGGGCGATTTGATCGTCCTATCGTAACGACGATTGAACCAGCTCATCCGTTTTATGAAGCGGAAGACTATCACCAAGATTTCTATAAAAAAGAATCAGCTCATTATAAGAGATATAGTAAAGGTTCAGGAAGAGTCGATTTTATCAATCAAAAATGGGATAAATAAGCTTTATCTAGGAGTTTTTCAAATAAAAAGGAAATGTCGGAAAACGTGTTCCGGCATTTTTCTTTTATTTTTTTCAATAAAATGATTGACAAAGATATAATCCCATTGTATTATATAAGAGTTGCTGCTAATTGATTATTTCTTTTAGTGCCAACACGAAAACTGTATAGCGGTTATGGCGAGAAGGACCCACCTGTTTCCATTTCGAACACAGAAGTTAAGCTTCTCAGCGCCGAGGATAGTGAGGGGTTTTCCCTTGTGAAAGCAGGACATCGTTATGCAGCAATCGTTTGATTGTATTATTGGAGGTTTAGCTCAGTTGGGAGAGCATCTGCCTTACAAGCAGAGGGTCAGCGGTTCGAGCCCGTTAACCTCCATAATTTTTTCAGAGCCGTTAGCTCAGTCGGTAGAGCATCTGACTTTTAATCAGAGGGTCGCAGGTTCGAACCCTGCACGGCTCATTGCGCAGTGATGTGCAAGTTAAATAGAACAGCGCGGATGTGGCGGAATTGGCAGACGCACTAGATTTAGGATCTAGCGCTTCACGGCGTGGGGGTTCAAGTCCCTCCATCCGCATAGTTCATTTTAAAAATTAAGCCGGCTTAGCTCAGTTGGTAGAGCAACTGATTTGTAATCAGTAGGTCGAGGGTTCAAATCCTTTAGCCGGCATTTCAGCGAAAGTAGTTCAGTGGTAGAACATCACCTTGCCAAGGTGGGGGTCGCGGGTTCGAATCCCGTCTTTCGCTTGGTTATAGATAAAGCGAATGAATATTTACTTAGTCTTAACAGTAATTGCCGGGGTGGCGGAACTGGTAGACGCACAGGACTTAAAATCCTGCGGTGAGTTTTCACCGTGCCGGTTCGATTCCGGCCCTCGGCATTTGAAATACTTGCACCCTTAGCTCAATTGGATAGAGTACCTGACTACGAATCAGGCGGTTAGAGGTTCGACTCCTCTAGGGTGCATTTCCGAAAAGGAAAAAGAAAGTACGGGAAGTAGCTCAGCTTGGTAGAGCACTTGGTTTGGGACCAAGGGGTCGCAGGTTCGAATCCTGTCTTCCCGATTTTTCTAAAAGAGCCATTTTATAATGGCGGTGTAGCTCAGCTGGCTAGAGCGTACGGTTCATACCCGTGAGGTCGTGGGTTCGACTCCCTCCGCCGCTATCATTGTTTTTCAGAAAATGGGACCTTTAGCTCAGTTGGTTAGAGCAGACGGCTCATAACCGTCCGGTCGCAGGTTCGAATCCTGCAAGGTCCATTTTCAATCGTTCTATATTATCGCGGGGTAGAGCAGTTGGCAGCTCGTCGGGCTCATAACCCGGAGGTCACAGGTTCGAGTCCTGTCCCCGCAATTCAAACAAAATTAACTTGGTCCCGTAGTGTAGCGGTTATCACGCCTGCCTGTCACGCAGGAGATCGCGGGTTCGAATCCCGTCGGGACCGTTCAACATTATGCGGGTGTAGTTTAGTGGTAAAACCACAGCCTTCCAAGCTGTCGTCGCGAGTTCGATTCTCGTCACCCGCTTTTTGTTTGGGGCCTATAGCTCAGCTGGTTAGAGCGCACGCCTGATAAGCGTGAGGTCGGTGGTTCGAGTCCACTTAGGCCCATTGTTTCATATTAATAAAGTCACTTAACCGGCCCCTTGGTCAAGCGGTTAAGACACCGCCCTTTCACGGCGGTAACACGGGTTCGAATCCCGTAGGGGTCATTAGCAGGAGACTGCTATCATAGAATTACTGGAGGATTACCCAAGTCCGGCTTAAGGGAACGGTCTTGAAAACCGTCAGGTGTGTAAAAACGCGCGTGGGTTCGAATCCCACATCCTCCTTTTAAATGATCGCGGGGTAGAGCAGTTGGCAGCTCGTCGGGCTCATAACCCGGAGGTCGCAGGTTCGAGTCCTGTCCCCGCAATTCAAAATTGAATAATTATATGGTCCCGTAGTGTAGCGGTTATCACGCCTGCCTGTCACGCAGGAGATCGCGGGTTCGAATCCCGTCGGGACCGTAGTAACATTTTCCAAGGCGCAGTAGCTCAGTTGGTAGAGCAACGGATTGAAGCTCCGTGTGTCGGCAGTTCGACTCTGTCCTGCGCCATTGGAGGGATAGCGAAGTGGCTAAACGCGGCGGACTGTAAATCCGCTCCTTCGGGTTCGTAGGTTCGAATCCTACTCCCTCCATTTTTAGGGGTATAGTTTAACGGTAGAACTATGGTCTCCAAAACCATCAATGTGGGTTCGATTCCTACTACCCCTGTGGTTCAATTAAATATTATGGCGATTGTGGCGAAGTGGTTAACGCACCGGGTTGTGGTCTCGGCATTCGTGGGTTCGATCCCCATCAGTCGCCCTTTGATTTTTGGGCTATAGCCAAGCGGTAAGGCAGCGGGTTTTGATCCCGTCATTCCCCAGGTTCGAATCCTGGTAGCCCAGTTTCATACCAAATGAATAAATTGTATGGCGGTATAGCCAAGTGGTAAGGCAGAGGTCTGCAAAACCTTCATCACCGGTTCAAATCCGGTTACCGCCTTGTCTGACAGTTAAATAGACTTAACAGGCCGGCGTGGCGGAATTGGTAGACGCGCTGGACTCAAAATCCAGTGCCCGTTAGGGCGTGCCGGTTCGACTCCGGCCGCCGGTATTGAAAAAGCAAATACTTTTTCAAAAAGCTGTTGACACTAATGTAACAGCGTGATATGATATATAGGTTGCTGTTAAAGATATCGACTTGATCGAGTAACTTGATCAAAAACAACTTTTAAAAAAGTTGTTGACATCAAAACAACAACATGGTATGAT
>NZ_JBHSUL010000022.1:0-2350 GCF_042660675.1 Marinilactibacillus sp. GCM10026970 | reverse complement strand
CTAATACCATTTTTTGATTCCGCAATAGCTCAGTTGGTAGAGCGCGCGACTGTTAATCGCGTTGTCGCAGGTTCGAGCCCTGCTTGCGGAGTTTTTTTGTACCTATATTTAGAGAGCAGAGGCCTGATTACTCGATTATCAGGCCTCTTTTTTGCGGTTAATTTGTTAAACTTAGAAGGTAAAAGTAATTTTATTAATGTAATTATGATAGATCTAACTAGTTTTAGTTATTAAGCGCTATTCATCATCACAAAGAAAATATACCAATAAAAAGACTATGGAGGAAATTTATGATCAATATTGAAATCGTATGATGCACTAACATCATTAATATTTACCGAATACCAACCAGTTTTTTTATAGAAAGATAAGGAATAGATAATAAAAGAATTGATATACCAAGTCAAGAGATTAAGGGGAAGTGAAATGCTAACAAGCGTTAAAAATGTCCTTTCAAATTTTAATAAAACTGTTTACTTTGACACTTATCATTTGCTTCGTGAGAAGACACGAGATACAAATATAGTACAGCAGTGTAGTGAACAGTTAATTGGATTCTTGAAAGGTTCTTTAAATAGACAGGATGAGTATTTTATTAAAGGTGCCCTTGGAAATTTATATAGGATAAATGGAGAAACAAAAAAGGCAATTCACTATCTTACCTTTTGCCTTCAGTATGCTAGGGAGTGTCAGGATACCTCAAAAGAAATAGTTTCACTAATAAGGCTGGGAGAAGCTTTGAAATATAGTGATGACCATCAAGGTGCACTGAATAATTTTAATCAGGCATTAGAAAGAAGTCAGTCTGATAATATAGAGAACTATGTCGATTTCGTACAACAGCATAAAGGAAAGTGTCTTATGGAAATGACAGGGTTTGATGAGGCAGAGAGTTGCTTCTTAGAGGCATTTTAAATAAGGGAGCAAAAAGGAGATAGAGAGTTGATTAGGTCTACTCAAAAAGCAGTCAACTTTTTAAAAGAGTTAACCAAGTCAGAGACTAACGTAACTTAAGGGTTGCTTGGTAAATTGGCGGCGTAGGTTAATGAACCTTGTAAAATACGAAGTGGCTTCCAAGTCTATGGAAGTGCTATTTTGTACTCAAAGTAAACATCAACCAGTAAACCAGCATAGTTGAGAATGAATAGGTTAATGGTTAAGAAGGCGTAAAGCGATTAGCGTAAGAGGAATAAAACAATAGATACGAAACTAGCCAAGCAACTCTGTATTTGTAGAGTGAAGTATCAGATATCAAATCTATAGCAATCTGTTATCATACTGAGATAATCGAAGTTTAAGCTTATACAGAAATCGCACTAGCGTTTTCTGCATAAGTCTAATCATTAAGAAAGGAAATTTCCAAAAGAAGAACAGTTGAATAATAATAAATATCAATAGTTCTTTGTCAGTAATATAGTTAAGTATGAAGATATATGAAATCAGTATCATTGGATATCGGCGTTTTGATTGATAAAATTCGATTATCTAGTAAATGTAAAAGAGGATTAAAAGATTTATTTGAATAAGTATTGCCTGAAGTAGAGAGCGAACGACTGAGCGATGACAAAAAATACTATATAGAATCCTTAATGACTCTCTACTGTATAAGATTGTATACATAGGATTCAATAATAATTAAATCAAAGTTCCAAGTACTACTAGGCAATGGCCAAACGACGTTAGCGACAAGGGACTAAACAAAATTAATAATTGGTAGAAGGATTGTTCACTACATACATAAAGAAGTTGAGCTAGATTTATACAAAAATAAAAAAGATACTTTCTTCATGTTATCTGTAACGATTCACAACTGAGAGAACGGATGAAAACAAACCATATATCTAATACATTATGTTTGTCATAAAGTAGAGTAAAAAAAGAGAACACACTCAAGTGATTTAAACATACCTGTTAGTAAAAAGATAAATACACTTCTTTGTATAAGAATATTATTGGATATTTGAACTGGAATAAAATCTAATGACTGCTTAGAGAGAAAATTTCTCTAACCAAATAAAAAATAATTAGTAATTAAATCTATTCTGAAACACTGATATGATAGACTTTTACAAAGGATTCATACATACTAATGAGTGATAAAAAATAGAAGATTTCAAATTTCGCTGTTGACGGAGTCTCAATCCCGTGATATTATATAAAAGTTGCTGATAACGACGTTGACTCGATTGAATAACTTGATCGAAAACATCTTTAAAAAAATGTTGACATCAAAGGTGACAGCGTGGTATGATATATAGGTTGCTGTTAAAGATATCGACTTGATCGAGTAACTTGATCAAAAACAACTTTTAAAAAAGTTGTTGACATCAAAACAACAACATGGTATGAT
>NZ_JBHSUL010000021.1:0-21300 GCF_042660675.1 Marinilactibacillus sp. GCM10026970 | reverse complement strand
CAATCGAGTATCGACGAACTCATACAAACGAGTGTAAAATAGCATAAAAAAACAGAGCAGAATATCTGCTCTGAAAAAAGTCTAACTTTTTGGGGTCACTATATATAGGTCTCTCAGCTTTTTATCTGTTTACAAGTTAATTGTAAGCGAATTATTCGTCGCTGTCGGTATCTGTGCCGTCATCCATGTCCATACCGTCGTCCATGTCTGCGTCATCATCCATGTCGGTACCTGTACCTGGGTCTGTTGCCGGATCTGTAGTACCTGGATCTGTTGCTGGATCATCCATATCGGTGTCGGTAGTGTCTCCACATGCTGCTAACAACATTCCTGCTGTCATTGTCAGTGCTGTCAGTTTTGCAAGTTTCTTCATTTTCTACTCTCTCCTTTATTGTATCCATTTTTTGAAAGAAATTCATCTCTCAGTAATAACCTATCATGAATGAGATTAAATTCAAAAGCATATGCTTCTAAACTCATAACGTTTTTTTATTTTATCGTATACTTTTTTCAGTATCGATCATTCAATGGTTTATTGTATGTGGACAAAACACTACTTTTAAAAAAAAATTCTGACCAGAAACTAATCTGGTCAGAATTTTTGAAAATAAATTATTCGATGATTTGAACTTCGATTGAGCGACGTCCAAATTGTAAAGCTTGTTGGATATCTGTCATGTGGATATCGATACGGTTTCCTTTGATAGCTCCACCAGTATCTCCAGCGATAAATTCACCATATCCAGGTACGTTGATTCTAGATCCTAGCGGGATAAAGCTTGGATCTACAGCGATAACGTTTGGATTTTGTCTAAGATCAATTCCTGAATAAGTGATATTTCCTAGTTCAGGCTGGTTTAATGAATACGCAGTTGCTTCTACAGAAACGGTTCTTCCACTTTGAGCTGAAGTTTGTGTTTCACTAGAAGACGTTGACACTTCTTCAGAAGGTGCTTCAGGTGTTGTTTCAGCTGGTTCTGTTGTTTCTGTCGCTTCAGGTGTTTCTTCTGTAACGGCTTCTTCTTCAACAACTTCTTCTTTTACAGATTCTTGCACTTCTTGAGGTGTTTCTGTTTCTACAACCTCTTCTTCAGATACATCATAGCTGACAACTTCATCGTTGTTTTCAACTGAAATAATTGAAGAATCTCCACTCAAGTAAATTTTTGTATCTACTTGAATCATGCTGCGGTTATCAATATCGTTTACTTTAGCTAACTTATCGATAGAAACATCTGTTGCTTTTGAAACACCCCACAATGTATCTCCCCATTGGAAAGTATATTCAATTGCGTCGTTTCCATCTTGATTTTCTTTTTGCGCTGCAATTTCTGAAGAAATTTCAGAAACAGTTCTTGGTTCCCAGTTATCTGCGGACATTTCTTGAGCGCTAGCATCGCTCGTATTTCCGAAAGTAAACATTGAAGCAAACGCGATTGTTGCTCCTGCTTTGATTAAAAACTTTTGCACTGTTGACATAATTGTCGTGCTCCTTTTCATTTTATCCTTATTGTGTAGATACTCAACTTCTGCCGCTTAATTGTTGAAGGATAGATTCACTAAATACTTAATCTATCTGCGACCGAGTGTAATCTTACCACGATTAGAATAAAATAAAAGGGTCTAACGCCTGTTGTTACGCCTTTTTAGTACGCTTGTATTATATCACTTACTTTTTTACAGTTGTGTTTCAAAGAGGTAAGGTATGTGTCAAATGTAATTATTGGGAAATTTCGTTCGTATTATGCATCTTTTCATACACCTAACTGATCATTCATGCATGATTATTCTTTCTCTAGAAATCTTATTGTCATACTAACTGCCATATTCTCTTAAAGCCAAGCTTTTCAGGAATTATTGGCTAAAGCACTGTAATATACCCTATTCACTTTTACAAGAGATTTCTCTCTCTTGAAACCTTCTAGGCTTACTGAATCAACTGTTTTTGACTATTGTAAAATTGCTTGTATGCTAGGAAACTGGCGATTACACTTGAAATACTGGTTACAGCTATTAGCATGAACATGACGACAATTTGATAGCGAATCGCTTCTGTTGGTTCGATTCCTGCAAAAATCAAACCAGACATCATTCCCGGCAAACTCACTAGCCCAACCGTTTTTGTACTATCTATAGAAGGTGTCATTCCAGTTCGAACACTTTCTCTGATAATGGTCATAGAGGCTTGTTTTTCATTTGCGCCTAAAGCTAGTTTTTCTAAAACTTGTTGTCGTTGATCTTTGAATTTGTCGTTCAGCGCTCGGTAAGTCAAGCCTACTGCAACCATGGCATTGCTCGCAATCATTCCAGTGATGGGAACGATCTGTGAAGGCACCCATTCAATGGTTCCGGTTAAAATCAGTAATCCTAGCGTCAGCGTGGTCCCCGTTCCTAGTGATAATAAAGATATCATCAAAGAATTTGGAATTCCGTCGCTTCTTTTATGCGCATTGTAGGCCGCATTGAATACGATAAACAACACCATGGCAAAAGTGACTAAGATATTATCCAAGTTAAATATGTAACTCAGTACATAACCAATGACGAAGAGCTGTATGACTGCTCTAAGTCCTGCGACGAAAATTTCATTTCCTAGTCCCAGTTTTTGTTTGTAATCAACAAAAATCGCAATCAGTAAAAGTCCAGTCGAAAAAAGGAGCGATGTGTTACTAATTTCAAGACTATTCGTCATTAGGATCCTCCATTCTTCCATTTCTGATTTTAATCACTCTACTAGAGTTGGAAATTTCTGTTTCATCATGGGTTACTTTAAGGATGGTTACTTGATTTTTCTTGTTCAAATCATCTAGCATACGTAAGATAATAGACCGATTTTTTGCATCCAGTGAACTGGTGATTTCGTCTAGCAGTAAGACACGTGGTTCAAACATCAAGTTACGAATTAATGCGATCCGCTGTTTTTCTCCTCCTGATAACTCAGTGATTGGTTTGTCATAGTAGTCATCTGAAAGCTCAACCTTTTCCAAATAGGCTTTGATTTTTTCTTTATCGATTTTCTGATCACGTATGGTGAAAGGAAATTCTAGGTTATCTTTAACCGTCCGATCGAATAAAGCCGCATTTTGAAAGAAATAGGAAACTTCTTTTCGGTAATTTAAAGGATTGATTTTCTCTAAATACTCTCCTTTGTAGGTAATGGTTCCTTGGGTAGGTGTGAAGAGACTTCCAATCAGTTTCAATACAGTACTTTTCCCACTACCAGAAGGGCCTGTCAGTGTAATGACGTCACCCTCTTGAACTTCAAACGTAATCTCTTCAAGTATCGTTTGTCTACTAGTTTGAAAACCAACTTTCTTTAATGATAGAATTGACGGTTTCATTATCTACTCCAATCTAGACCTATTGGTTTGTCTCGTCTATTGCAGTCCTTGTTCTTCTGCTTCTGTGATTCTCTCTGCTTGTTCTTCTTGGGATAAATAGGTAAACCCTTCTCCTGTAACTTCTTGAACGTGGGATAAAGTGACAAATGCGTTAGGATCAATGGATTCTACAATTCTTTTAATCGTGAGCACTTCTCTACGACTTATAATGATATAAAGAATTTGCTTTTTGTTTCCAGTGAAATGACCTTTTCCGTCAAGTATTGTAATCCCACGACCAATTTGCAATTCAATTTGGCGTGCAATCTCTTCGTATTTTTCTGAAATGATAAAAAAGGATTTTCTTGGATTCAATCCTTCTAATACGAAATCGATCATTTTTGTCTGAATAAATAAGTTGATTAAGGTAAGAAAGACATTTTCAACACCGATAATGAACACACTGGGTACAACAATAAAAATATCAATCAGCAAGAGTGACGTCGGAATATTGATACCTATATATTTCTGCATAATTTTAGCAAGGATATCACTTCCGGCAGTCGTCCCATGCCCCAGCATGATCAATCCGATTCCAGCACCCATAAAGACACCTGAACCAATTGGTGCTAGCAGTGTCGTTTCTGGAATAAAAGCCCATTTTGGACCTGAAACAACTAATAGCAAAACTGAAATGATCCCATTCGCTACAATCGTGTAGTTCAAGGTTTTCTTGTCCAAGAATTTATATCCAATCGCAATGATAAAGATATTACAGATAAAAATCGTGTACGATGGTTCGATATCCGACAAGTAAAATAAGATCAGTGAAAATCCTGTCAGACCACCTTCTGCTAAATCATTTGGTACTGTGAAAGCATTAACACTGATTGCGTATAAAAATGATCCAATGACGATCAGAAACAAATTCTTCAAAGTATCTTTAACTTCTATTTTCTTCATTACTGTTCTCCTTCTTGTATACTTCTTTGCCGCCAACAATCGTCGCAAGCACTTGTGTATCTTTAATCTTCATAGGATCACAAGTGAAAATATCCTGATCAATCACGATGAAGTCAGCTAACTGTCCAGGTTTGATTCTACCTTTGACCTCTTCTTCAAAACTTGCATAAGCACTCTCATAAGTGTACGCATCAATAGCGGTATAAATATCTACGGCTTCCTCAGGTAAAAATCCTTCTTCTGGCGTACCATCTAATCTTTTTCTGGTAACAGCTGAATAAATATTTTCCCAAGGATCAAAAGACACAATCGGTGCGTCTGAGCTGAAGGACTGGTGTACACCGGCTCTGGCTAACGTACCAAAAGCATAAGACGTTTCTGCTCGGTCTTTTCCGATACGAGAAAGCACAATCGGGATATCGTCATTTAAAAATATCGGTTGTACATAGGTCAGGTAGCCTTTATCAATCACACGATCTACAAGGTCACGACCTGTTATTTGCATATGATTGACGCCCAATCTAAGATCATTGGGCTTTCCTTTTAATGCTTCGTCGTAGGCATCTAGTATTCTTTCCACACCTTTATCCCCAATGCCATGAATAATAACTTGGAAACCACGATCAACAGCGATCTTCACTTCTTCATTCAATTGTTTTTGAGATTTCGTTTCAATCCCTAGATTTTCTGGATCGTCCGAGTAGGCTTCTCGCATAGCAGCTGTCCTAGCTCCTAGTGTTCCATCCGAAAAGAATTTGATAGGGCCGATTTTATTGTACAAACTTCCTTGTCCAAAGGTATAACCTCTATCAAAAAAGGGTTGGATATACGTAGAATCGTTGAACCATATTTGTTGATAGAATCTTACGGTTAAGGCTTGTTCCTCTTCAAGTTCCCGATAAAGTGAGAGGGTTCCTTCAATCGTTTCATCTTTAGCATCGTTGGTGTGCATAGAAGTGAGTCCCAAGCTGTTTGCTAATTTCATTGCTTCTTTCAGCTGCTGCTTTTTGGTCGCCACACTTGCTTCCGACAAGAAGGGACGCACCAAATCCATCGCTCCTTCTGTTAAAACACCTGTCGGTTCACCTTCGGCATCTTTTTGGACTTCTCCACCGTTTTGAGAAACAGAGTCTTTTGTTAGTTTCAATCTTTCAATGGCCTTGGAATTCAAACTCATAATATGGCGGTCTACTCGAACCATTGCAATTGGAATAGTTGTAGAAATTTTATCTAAGTCGGTTCTGTCCGGAATTTTTTGTATATCTGTAAAGTAATTCTGATTCCAACCTTCTGTATATAAAAAGTCTTTTTCTGTTAGTCCTTTATCTTCTATATATTCTTTTGAACGCTCAATCAATTCCTTCATAGAAGTGACATCCGTGATTTTCAACATATCAAGGTATTCAGCCGTCATCAAAAAGTGCAGATGGGAATCGTTCATACCTGGAATAACTGTCTTGCCTTTTAAATCAATCACTTCGGACTGATGTTGATAGGTTTTTACTAATTCGTGATTCCCAACTTCTTTTATGTAATCCTCATCAACTAGCATCGCTGTCGCGAATTGTTCTCTTTCAAGATAAATTTTGCCGTTTGTATATAATTTCAATACTCTTCGCCTCCTAAATTCTTTTCTATTGTATCATGAGGTTTATTACTAGAGATAGATTTTAAAATCAATCTTCAAAATTACTTTTTTTCAACTCTTTTTCTTACTTGAAAAAGTTTATTAAACAAAAAAAGAAGCCGCCAAGTGGCGACATGCTCACTTGGCAGCTTCTTTCATTTCATGCTTTTCTTATAACCAACTACCTGTAAATTGGTGAATACCATAGGTGTTATCTGTTGCATCAATTTCTCTAGACCAATAATCTTTTGGTGAAAAATACTCTAGAGGGAAGATGTGGCAGTTTTCAATAATTTGTTTTGTATTATCTGGCTTTAATCCACGTTCTGTCATAATTTCTGTGATACGAATGACATTTGTTTTTTCATCTCTGGATCCGTCTGGCAAGATAAATTCACGTCCATCATAGTCGTCATATAATTCTTCAATAAATTTATGATGGGGTTCTGCTCCGATTATCCCAGTTGAGATTTCTGTCTCTATTTCAAAACTGAAAAATGCTGGCAATTCTCTGAAGTCTTCAATGGATTTAATGAGTTCCATATCCGTATCGCAATAAACGCCACCATGTTCTTTTAAAGCATAGAGACGCGCAACATCTGAGACAAATGCCCAGTCTTCTCTTTCATAAGCTTGTTTTGTATATATACCGTGTTCTTCTGGATTGAAATTTGATTCATCCCAACGCATGATCTCCCAATCAGGACAATATTTCTTCCAGCTAGCCAAACATTTTTCTTCCAGTTCTCCTAATTCGTTCCCACCAAACCAAGCGTAGTGTATAATTTTCGGTATCATATCGGTCTCTCCTCAATTTGAATGTTATCATGAAACTTTCTTGAAAACTCTAAGCTCATTGTAACAAACTACTTGCTGAAAAATCGAATAAAAAGCTTTTAGGCTTTAGCAGAAGGCTGAATCGAAAGACTTGAACCCCTTTAAACTTGCTCGTTTGCGAACCGTTCTGAGTTTAATGGTTCGTTGTCAGACATCGGACGGATTTTCTTGTTGTAGACATAACGCATGACAATAACTGAAAAGACAGCAGCCACGCCTTCTGAAATCACAATCGACCACCATACAGCATGTACATCCCCAGAAAGTGACAGCACGTAGGCTACTGGTACGAGCACAACAAGTTGTCTAATCACATTTACCCACAAACTGAGCATACCGTTGCCTAGCGCTTGGAAGACTGTTCCTATGATAATACTAAAGCCTGCTAATACGAAGCTGATGCTAATCGTTCGCAAGGCAGAAACACCAATCGCTGTCATTTCATCTGATGCATTAAACAAAGCCAGTAACTGTTCAGGAAAGGCTTGAAACAGTATCGTACCCATGAGCATCATACTCATTGCATAAATCAGACAAATTTTGATTGCACTGGTCATTCTTTTCTTGTTTCGAGCCCCGTAATTGTAAGAAACGATTGGAATCATACCATTATTCAATCCAAAAACTGGCATGAAAGCGAAGCCTTGAAGTTTAATGTAGACACCATAAACGGCTGTAGCTGTAGGTGTGAACTGTAAGAGAATATTGTTCAACAAAAGCGTTACTACAGAAGTAATGGATGTCATGATCATAGAAGGTACGCCAATAGCGTAAATACGCTTGATGACTTTTAGATTCGGTCTAAAGCCTTTATACTTCATATCAATATCGTCATTGAATTTAGCATTAAAATAAAAAGCCATTAGTGCAGATATAAGCTGCGCGGCAACGGTAGCGATTGCTGCACCGTATACCCCTAAAGCCGGAACACCGAATAAACCAAAAATCAAGATTGGATCCAATGCAATATTTAAAATTGCACCGGTTCCTTGCGTGATCATTGTATAGAACGTTCGACCTGTGGCTTGAAGTGATCTTTCGTAAACAAATTGCATGAACTTACCAATTGAAAAAGTCGTAATAATAACGGTATATTCTATTCCGTATTGAATAATTTCTGGATTGTCTGTTTGAGCTTCAAAAAATGGTCGTACTAGTGTAAGTCCTAGTACAAGAAAAATGATATAGTGAACGATCCCTAAAAACACACCATTATTTGCTGTCTCACTGGCCATTTCTCTGTTATCTTCGCCTAGACGTCTAGACATTTCTGCATTCATACCGACCCCTGCACCTACTTGGATCGCAATCATTAGCATCTGAATGGGATAAGCAAGAGACAGTGCCGCTAATGCTTCTTCACTGATTTGAGCGACGAACATACTATCTACAACATTGTAAAGAGACTGTATCAGCATCGAGATCATCATTGGTAAAGAAAGATTCAGTACGAGACGATTCATCGGCATCGTGCCTAATTTGTTCGATTTCATATTTTTCATTTGACTGTGCACCTACTATATTTTATTGTGAATTTTTAATTTTTTCCAAAAGAACTTTTCTAATTATACCGAATGCCTGTACCGAAATGAAGTAGTATGTTTAAAATTTTATAATGATCTTTTTTAACGTTTTTTTGTCACAAATAAGATTTTGACCTAAAGAATCCATAGCGAAATCTCAACTTATTCAAACTTTTCTGATACAATATGTGAGCATCCATCGAAAGGAGTCCGTTGTACTCATGAAGTATATTAGAAAATTAATCGTATTGATATTAGCCGTCATTCTAGGATTCTGGCTAGCCACCACAGACGCTTTGCAAAACACAATGGTAGGAAATTGGCTTGATACTATCGTACGCTTTATTCCAGCTCCAGATGACTGGTCAAACTTAAGTCTACAGAACCCCGAACAGCTTGTTAAGCGATTCTCTCCCGAAGAACAACCAAGTAAACCCCAAGTCTCTTCTGTCGCTCAAGAACGCTCTTCTGATCTTGATTATGACGCTGTAGAAAACAAGATTCTAACTTTACTGAATGCCTTGCGTGAAGAAAAACAAGTTTCTACACTGACTTCAAATGATACCTTAAGAGAAGTAGCGAACATTAGAGCGATTGAAACTGAAACCTTGTTCTCTCATACTCGTCCAGATGGTTCAGATACCTTTTCAGTTTTTGAGGAAGAAGGAATTTCTTATCCCTATACAATTGTCGGCGAGAATCTAGGCATGGCAACGAACTACCTAGATGAAACGGCTATGGCAGAATTATTGTTCAATGGTTGGGTAGAAAGCGAAGGTCATTACGAAAATATGATTCGTCCCGAATTCCAAGAAGTTGGTATCGGTGTTCATTACGACGGAGAATTCCTCTATGCAACGCAGATTTTTGGTACGCCACAATAGAAGTCTTAAACCGTGAAGCTTCATTAAAGCTTCACGGTTTCTTTTTGATTTAATATAGCTCTGGTCTGCGGTCTTTGAACACATTGATTTGTGTTTTGATTTCCTTTCGATGACCTAAATCTAATTCAGCAGTCAGAACGGTTGCTTCTTCTGCACTTTCAGCCAGAGCTTCTCCTAATGGATCCAAAATCACAGAATGTCCACAAAACTTTAGTTCGTTCGCTTCCCCAATACTATTTACCCCCACAACGAATAACTGATTTTCAATTGCTCGAGCTTTCAGTAAAGTTTGCCAATGACTGACCCGTGGATGAGGCCAAGCAGCAGGTACGAATAAGATTTCAATCTCTTTAAGCGCTAGCAGTCGAATCCATTCCACGAACCGCAAGTCATAACAGGTTGCGATCCCTACCTTAACGCCATCTAATTCAAACACACCCAGTTCTTCACCTGGTGTAAAGACTTTATCTTCTTTAGAAGGTGAAAACAAGTGTACTTTATGGTAGGTATGAATCAATTGACCCCTTCGGTCGTATTGGTAGCTTGAATTAAAGAGTTGTCCGTTGGAAATCGTTGCGACAGTGCCGCCAACAATATTGACTTGATGTGTTTTACTCAATCTACTAAGCAACGCTTTTGACCGTATACCTTCTTTATCTGCGTTCTCTTTAACATTTTTTGGATAGAATGAAAGGTTCCACATTTCAGGAAGTACAATTGTATCTGGAGATTCTTCTCGAATAATGTCTTCCACAAGCTGCTCGATTTTTTCTTCATTTTTGACTGGATCATTGAACGCAAGATCCATTTGAATCGCACTGATTTTCATTGTTACTGCCTCCGATCTCTTACTCAAAATTATCCGCTATATTTTTCTGATTGGTTTTCAACAGGTACTGATACAGCGCTCCATACAGATTTGCTTCATTTCCCAACTCACTTTGTACAACTTTTGCTTGAAAGCCGTTAATTTCTGTCATAAAATCTTCAGCAAATAAGTGATCAACTGCACGCTGAATCCCTTCAACAAATAGCGGTTCTTCACTCATACCACCACCAATCACAACCACTTCAGGATCAAACATGGTTTGGAAGTTCATGATCTGAGCTGCAATGATCTGACAGTATTGTGAAAATAGCTGTTCTGCTTTTTGATTGCCTGCTTTGATTTCTTTGAAAAATTCTATTCCAGAATAGTGTTCCGGATTTTCCCCAAGAGCTTTGGCAGCTCGCTCAACCAGTTTCACTGCACTAGCTTTATTCGCAAATATTTTATCTTTAGCTAACGGTGACTGGCCATCTATTCTGATCATGGAAAATTCCCCTGCTGCTAAATGATGTCCTTTAATCAACTGGCCATTAGCGATAACCCCTCCACCAATGCCTGTTCCTATGATCAGTGCAATACCATCTTTTATACCATGCAACTTACCTTTCCAAACTTCTCCAAGGGCAGCACTCTTACCATCATTTTCAATCACAATAGTCTGATCAATTTTTTCTTCCAATTTTTCTTTTAAATTCATTTGATGAATAAATTCAAGTGATCCTCCGTGAATAGCGTAACCTGTATCTGAATCGATGATTCCAGGCATACTGAACGCCACTCCAGAGACGTCATTTTTGAACTCGCTGTAAATCTCTCCAATGGCATCCATGAAGTCTTCCATATTTTCTTTAGGAGTCTTCTTCTTGCCCTTAGTCAAAACCTCTTCTTCGTTCATTACGGCATATTTGATTGAAGAGCCGCCTACGTCATATACTAAATAGTTCTTCATTGTAATCCTCCAACTTTAACCCGATTCATCTTTAATGGTTCTTTCTACATTATCACTACTTTACCATTTTACAAATTTTCTTGCTCCAGAGCCATTATTCGAATAAATCATTTCTATTCATTTTTATAATATGTCATCGATTACATCCTATATTATGCTTTAAATTTGTAGTGATTTTATTCTTTATTTGAATTTCAACAAATTTTAGTGTATAAATAGTATATAAGAAGTAAACGATTTCAAAATAACTATTTGATTTTGGATTTCCTACACGGTTGTTACATCGTAATGTAAACGTGTACAAATTGTTGAGTCGTTTATATATTAATCCAGTTTACCTAAAGAAGGAGAAGTTATTATGTCAATGAAAACAATTATGTTAGTGTGCGCTGCCGGAATGAGTACAAGTATGCTTGTATCCAAAATGGAAAAAGCCGCTGAAGCCGATGGTGTTGAAACGGATATCTTCGCAGTTTCTGCCAATGAAGCGGATAGTTACCTAGCTTCTAAACCTGTAGACGTTTTACTTCTAGGCCCTCAAGTTAAATTCCTTAAAAAACAAATGGAATCAAAAGTAGCCGATAAAGGTATTCCAGTTGAAGTCATTGATATGAGAGATTACGGGATGATGAACGGAAAAAGTGTTCTAGACAGAGCGTTAGCTTTAAGCGAATAATCCTTTTCGCACCGTTTAGACTTATCGAGCGCTTTTTAAGAAGGAGAATTGTGTATGTCGGATAGAACTGAAAAACAAGAAGAAATGCTTCAAACAATTATGGGACTAATTATGCATGGTGGAGACGCCAAAAGTAATGCAATGGAAGCCATTCATGCAGCTAAGGAAGGTGACTTCGAGACGGCCGATGAGAAACTCAAGCTCGCAGATGATGCGTTGATTCAGGCTCATCATTCACAAACGGGACTTTTAACCAGAGAAGCCTCTGGTGATAGCGTTGAAATGTCACTTTTAATGGTTCACGGTCAAGATCACTTGATGAATGCGATTACCTTTAAAGATATGGCCGTAGAGGTCATTGATCTTCACAAACGTCTTCAATAATCGTTTATTATAAATTAGTAAAAGAGCTCAACTACCCTAAAAAAAGTAGATGAGCTCTTTTAGTATATACCAAGATCAGTCAATCTGTGTTTAGCGTTTAGACTACTCTTTAATTTTGAGAATGATTTTTCCAATATTCTCATTATCTTCCATTTGACGGTGTGCTTCTATTGCTTCTTCAAATGGTAAGACCGAATGAATGATTGGTCGGATGGTTCCTGCTTCAATGAGTGGCATCGCATGCTCTACAAATTCTTGTGTAAGTTTCGCTTTATACTCGTCGCTTCTTGGAGTCAGTAAAGTGCCTTTCAAAGCAATTCGTTTTTGTAATAGTTCCATTAAGGAGACGTTTTCTACGACCGTTCCGCCTAGCGTTCCAATTAGTATCCAGTTAGCATCCAGTCCAGCGCTTTGCATATTCTTCTTCCAGTAAGAAGCTCCGATAAAATCTAAAATGACATCCACACCTTCACCAGATGTAACCGAATCAATCACTTCTTCAAAAGCTTCTTCTTTGTAGTTGATCACAGTATCGGCACCTAATTCTCTTGCCACTTCTAATTTTTTTTTGTGACCTGCTGTCGTAAAGATTTGTGCCTGGCTCAAGTGACGGGCGAGCTGAATCGCTGCTGTTCCTACACCACTACCTCCAGCATGAATCAATACTTTCTGCTCTTTTTGTAATTCTCCTAACCAGTATAAGGTCTGATAAGCTGTTAAGAATACTTCAGGTATTGCGACGGCTTCTTCCATAGATAAGGATTCATGAAAAATAATTGCCCGGTCTGCAGGCATTGTAACGTATTCTGCATACCCTCCTTGGTTAACGAGCCCGGTTACACTTGTTCCAGGAGAGAGTCTTTTATCCGAAGAATGATTTTCGACAACTACCCCACTCACTTCTATCCCTAAAATTGGATAAGGTTTTGAAAGTGACGAATTTTGTCTGGTCAACGTGTCTGTTCGGTTGATACCGGCGGCTTTCACTTCAATCAGAATTTCGCCTTCTTTTGGCTGAGGTTTCTCTCTATTTTCGATAATCAGCTGTTCTCTAGATCCTGGTTCTTTAATTGTCCATGCACGCATGTTTCTCACTCCATTTGATTTGGTTTTCCAATCTTACTTTAAATCAAGAAGTTTAAAAATATCCAATGAAATGATTGGGGATTTTTATTGCTTATAAAACTAGTTGATTAAAATGTTCTTTCGATTTCTTTTATGCGTTTGTATAGTTCTTCGTTTACTGGTGTAGGAACGCCATATTGTTTGGATTTCTCAAGAATGGTTCCTGCAAATAAGGCGACTTCTGTTTGTCTTTTTGCTAGACCATCTTGTCTCATAGATGGCATTCCCTTAGGATCCACCGTATCGATGATGTCGAAAGCATTTTGTACGTGTTGTTCTTTAAGAGGAATCCCTTCCGCTTGCGCAATCTCAACAACTTCCAGCATAGCTGCTCGAGCTTGTTCATGGTAAGCCCCACCCGTTTGAATGCCTTCATAGGTCGTTTCATGTACCATAACGACTTGATTAACGCCAACATTCATAATGAATTTTTCCCAGATTTTCAGCATAATATTTTCTTCAATGACATATGGAAACTTTGCTTCATCGAAAATGGCTGAGACGATATTGAGTCTGTTCATTTTTTCAGGTACATCGGCACCAATTTGTAACCAGCCTTTTACTTTTGAACGCACATTCTGACCTTCTCTTGTCGCATCCATCCCAATCGCTACTGTTGGGATCACTTTTTCCTGCCCAAATCTGGCACCTAAAATATCTTCACTACTGATTCCATTGATCAAAGATAAAATGGTGGTTTGAGGTCCGACTTGATATTTCATGGATTCCATCCCACTATCTAACGTCAAAGATTTCGTACAGACAATGACTAAATCAGATGGATCGCCTTGCTCGGTTTCCAGTACATAATTAAAATCGCACGGCGAGCCGTTTAAAGTAACACCGTCTCGCTCATAGCGTTCTTTTCTTTCTTTGCTTACAATGACTTTGACGCGGTCTTTGCCGAGTGCTTCTGAAAGGTGTTGTCCGTATAGTATGCCTAGTGCGCCTAATCCTACTATCGCTACTGTTTTATTGTTCATAATCTATCCCCTTTGATCATTCTAGACGGTACTTCGTACTTTTATCTTATCATATTCTTTTTACGCAAAGCGAAAAAGCTACATCCCATGAAAGGATGCAGCTTTTTCTTTAAGTCATAAAATTACATCATGCCGCCCATTGCGCCTGGATCCATTCCAGCTCCTGGAGCTTCTGGTTCAGGAATATCAGCAACAGCTGCTTCAGTTGTAAGAAGTAATGCAGAAACAGAAGCTGCGTTTTGTAGTGCTGAACGCGTTACTTTTGTAGGATCAATGATTCCTGCTTCTACCATGTTGACCATTTCTCCAGTAGCTGCATTGAAACCAATACCTGGTTCTACATGTTTCAGACGTTCTACGATTACGCTACCATCAAGACCTGCATTGAATGCAATTTGACGTACTGGTTCTTCAAGCGCACGAACAACGATTTTAACACCTGTTGCTTCGTCACCAGTTGCTTCAATTTCTTGAAGTTTGCTTAAGATATTGATATAAGCCGTACCACCACCAGCGATAACACCTTCTTCAACTGCTGCACGTGCAGCATTCAAAGCATCTTCAATACGTAATTTACGTTCTTTAATTTCTGTTTCAGTAGCTGCTCCAACTTTGATGACAGCCACTCCGCCTGCAAGTTTTGCAATACGTTCTTGTAATTTTTCACGGTCGAATTCAGAATTTGTTTCTTCTGCTTGTGCGCGAAGCATTGCAACACGTTGCTCGATGTTACCTTTGTCGCCAGTTCCTTCAACAAGTGTTGTGTTGTCTTTTGTAACAACCGCTTTACCAGCAACACCTAATTGATCAATCGTCATATCTTTCAAGTCTAGTCCAAGATCATCAGTGATCACTGTACCATTTGTCAGAATCGCGATATCTTCAAGCATACCTTTACGGCGGTCACCGAAACCAGGTGCTTTAACTGCTACAACATTCAACGTTCCTCTGATTTTGTTTAATACTAAAGTAGGCAATGCTTCTCCTTCAATATCGTCCGCAATAATCAGTAATGGACGGTTTTGTTGCATAATGTTTTCAAGTACAGGAAGAATATCTTGAACAGAAGAAATTTTCTTGTCTGTAATTAAAACGTATGGATTTTCAAGGTTAGCTTCCATTTTCTCATTATCTGTTACCATGTATTGAGAAAGGTAACCACGGTCGAATTGCATACCTTCAACAACGTCAAGTTCTGTTTCGATCCCTTGAGATTCTTCGATGGTGATGACGCCATCACTACCAACTTTTTCCATAGCATCTGCTAGTAATTGACCAATTTCTTCGTCTCCAGAAGAAATCGCAGCGATCTGAGCGATGGATTCTTTACCTTCAACTTTAGTAGAAGCTTCATGTAGTGCTTCAACAGCTTTTCTTGTTGCCATTTCGATTCCGCGACGGATTCCTACTGGATTTGCTCCAGCTGTCACGTTTTTCATTCCTTCGTTTACGATAGCTTGAGTTAAAACAGTTGCTGTAGTCGTACCGTCACCAGCGATATCATTTGTTTTGCTTGCAACTTCGGCTACTAATTGAGCACCCATGTTTTCAAACTGATCTTCAAGTTCGATTTCTTTGGCAATTCTTACACCGTCGTTAGTGATTTGAGGAGCACCGAAAGCTTTATCTAAAATAACGTTTCTTCCTTTGGGTCCTAATGTTACTTTTACTGTATTTGCTAATTTGTCAACTCCACGTAGCATAGCTGCACGTGCGTCTTCAGAAAATTTGATATCTTTAGCCATGGTTTCCATTCACCTCTTAGTAAATTTTTTGTTCGATTTTTATTTTTATATTGTAAAATTGATTTGACCTTATTGATACGAATGCTTTACAAGTGTGAAAAACTATTCTACTACAGCAATGATGTCTGTATCTTTAAGCACTAGGTAATCTTTACCTTCGTATTTCACTTCAGAGCCTGCGTACTTTTCGAAAATAACCTTTTCTCCAACAGCAACATCGACTTCTGCACGTCTGCCGTCTTCCAGTACTTTACCATTACCTACTGCTACAACTTTTGCTGTCTGTGGCTTTTCTTTTGCCGATTCTGGTAAAACAAGTCCACTTACAGTTTTTTCTTCTTCTTTGATGACTTCTAGAAGAACACGATTTCCTAAAGGTTTTAACATGGTGTTATCCCTCCGATAATTTTTTAGTTGATTAGATTCGTGTTAGCACTCTAAGTGTCCGAGTGCTAACTCCAATACTTAGTATATTCAAAACGAGGATTTCTTGCAAGCCTTTTGATGTTAAAAAATCAATTAAAAATCTCATCTGGAATACGCTTGGTTTTTATGTTAAGTTACTAGTATTGTCAGCTTTGACTGAACGTTATGATAGAGCGAGGATGAGTCACATGGACACAGACAACAAAAAGAAAACCGGACTACAAATCGTATTGATTTACATTATGATTCAATTCTTAACGATCTTATCTAGTCAGTTATTACCTGCTTCTCTACAGCCTACTGGGGGAATTTGGTCGAATATCCTTTTATTTATTTTAGGTGCTGGGCTTATAATCTTCCTAGATAGAAAAAAACGATTCGATCTTTTCTTTGAAAAACCCTTCAGCTTACAGAAATCTAAAGTGATGATCTGGGGAGTGGTAGGATTCGTGATTGCAGTTGTTTCCCAGTATATCGCTACACTTATTGAAGTGAATTTCTTAGGAACACCGATCACCTCACAAAATACCCAGGGAATCCTTGAAATCGTCAAGCGTTATCCTTATTTCATCGTGATTGTTTCCATCGCTGGCCCTATCATGGAAGAATTTGTTTTTCGAAAAGTTTTATTTGGTTTAAGTGTTGGAAAAATCGGTGGTGTTGGCGCCGCAATAATCAGTTCTTTAGCCTTCGCTTTGATTCACTTTGATGGTAGGATTTTGGTTTATTCCGTTATGGGGCTTGTCTTTTCTTGGCTATACTACAAGACCAAAAATATCTGGACACCCATTATCGCTCACTGTTTAATGAATACATTCGCTATACTTGTAGAATTTTTCTTATAAAGAACGCGTTTTATGAAAGGATTTTCTGATGACAACCAAGCAACTACTCACTTATATTTTCTTGAAATACGCTATGTTTGCCGCACTGATCTATGTAACAATTAGTTCCGTTCAAAGAGACGGTTGGGACTTTTTCCCTATACTGTTTGTCTTTCTAGCTACCCGGGACTTTGTTCAAGGAAGCCGTTTAGTGCAGGTCTACTATAAAATCAAAAAAAATTATAAAGTCTAAAAAAACTGCAAGCTGCTCGTTCAAGTTTTTGAACGAATAGCCTGCAGTTTTTTTATCTTTTTAGTCTTCTTCGACGAAAAGTTCTCCTGTATCTTCATCAATCATGACTTCATCTTCAGCTTCATCTAACTCTTGATAATAGTTGATGAAATAAATCAATGTTTGAAGTTCATTAGTCAAATCGACATTATGTACTCGGATGTTATCCGGCACATTTACTCGAATAGGGGTAAAGTTCATGATTCCTTTCACGCCACCTTCAACTAATTTGTTCGCCATTTCTTGAGCGATTTCTGAAGGGACCGTCAGTATCGCAACATCTATCTGCTGTAAATCAAGTTGTTCTACCATCTCATCAATATGATAAACAGGTACGCCCTGATGAACCGTACCAATCAGTTCTTTATTCACATCAAAGCCCGCACTAATTCTTGTATTATTGCTACGTCTGAAATTATAGTTCAATAGTGCTTGTCCAAGATTCCCAACGCCAATTAAAGCGACATTTGTCAGGCGATCTTGATTGAGCGTTTTGCTGAAAAAATTCATTAGTGCTTCGACGTCGTATCCATATCCTCTTTTACCTAACGCTCCAAAGTATGAAAAGTCTCTTCTGATTGTTGCGCTATCTACTTTTACGGCTTCACTCAATTTTGCTGAGGATACTCGACTCTTCCCGGCTTCGTGGAGAAAACGTAAATAACGATAATAAAGGGGTAACCTTCTTGCAGTTGCTTTAGGAATCTTCTTTTCTACCATGCTTTTTCTCCTTTATGGTTTAATTGTCTTTTCTGATTGAAAGGTTAATTCTATTTAAGTTTATTTTATGAATCAGATTTCACAAGTGTAAGAGATGTTTCATTAGTTATTATAGCATGTAAAACGGAAAATGAAAGTTAATATGACCATAAAATAAGCGTTTGTAGCCAGGATAACTATACTCGCTAACAATATTTTTGGGTAGTTTGTGAAAAAACATCCGTTTAATAGACGATTTGACTCAATATTTCGACTATTTTAAGCAACCGATTACATAAAAAGATTTTTAAATTTCTCGTATTCTGTTACCTGTATATCATTCTTTAGATATGCTACACTTATACGGAAAAGCACTTAGTCTATAGAGATAAAAAGACCTAATAATCCAAAATGAGGAATTTAAATGATTTTATTACAAACTCAGAAAGTTGCACGTCACTTTGGTGCAGAGATTTTGTTCGATGACGTTACTCTAGAAATCAAGGAAGCTGCCCGAGTCGGACTAGTTGGAAGAAACGGCGCAGGAAAATCGACTTTACTACACATTATATCTGGACAAGAAGAGCCCGATGCTGGCCGTGTGAATAAAAAAAAGGAATTGACTATCGGTTATCTGGATCAACATACCGGCCTAGAATCGACTAGAACTATATGGGAAGAAATGCTAACTGTTTTTGAATCTGTGATTCAACTCGAAAAAGAAATGCGTCAATTAGAAGCTAAAATGAGTGATCCTAGTCTCCTAGAAGATCAAGAGAAATATCAGGAACTACTCAAACGCTATGACATCATGCAAGAATCCTTTAAGCAACAAAATGGATACGGCTATGAAAGTGAAATCCGCTCCGTACTTCATGGTTTCCGTTTTTATGAAGAAGACTTTTCAATGCCAATCTCTCAGTTATCTGGTGGTCAAAAAACACGCTTAGCGCTTGCCCAATTGCTATTAGAGAAAAAAGATCTCTTAGTTTTGGATGAGCCCACTAACCATTTGGACATTGATACGCTAGCTTGGCTGGAAAAATATCTTTTAAGCTATACAGGCGCTCTACTGATTGTCTCACATGACCGCTATTTTCTAGATAAGGTCGTCAATGAAATCTACGAAGTGAGTAACGGAAAGGTTCAACACTTTACAGGAAACTACTCCAATTATTTGAAACTAAAAGCAGAGCTTATTCAAAAAATGTGGAAAGAATACGAAAAGCAGCAGAAAAAAATCGAGAAGACTGAAGACTTTATCAATCGGAATCTTGTTCGGGCTTCTACGACTAAACGAGCACAATCCAGAAGAAAAATGCTAGATAAGATGGATAAAATGGGTAAACCTCAAGATGACGAAAAATCGGCTAACTTTAATTTTTATACTGAAAGAGAATCAGGTAGCGTTGTACTTCAAACAGAAGAGCTTATTATAGGATACAACGACCATGCCTTGTCTAAATCCATCAATTTAGATATTCGAAAAACAGATGCGATCGCTTTAGTTGGTCCAAATGGAGTCGGAAAAACCACCTTGCTCAAAACACTGGTTGGTCAGATTCCAAAAATAGCTGGTTCTATCCAGTTTGGTACTAAAGTGGATACTGGCTATTATGATCAAGAACAAACCTTGCTTCATTCAACAAAGCGTGTTTTAGATGAACTGTGGGATGAACATCCAACAATTCCTGAACAATCTATTCGTACGCTACTGGGAAGCTTTTTGTTTTCTGGAGATGACGTTGAGAAATCCATTTCTTCTTTAAGTGGTGGTGAAAAAGCACGAGTTGCTTTAGCAAAACTAGCTATGGAAAAAAACAATTTCCTTATACTAGATGAACCCACTAACCACTTGGATATTGACTCCAAAGAAGTTCTGGAAAACGCACTGATCGATTTCGAGGGAACGCTTTTATTTGTTTCCCATGACCGGTACTTTATTAATCGTATGGCTACTAAAGTTCTTGAAATCAATCAAGATGGACTTACACTGTATTTAGGTGATTACGATTATTATCTTCAAAAGAAAGAAGAACTCGAAGCTTTATCCGCACTAAAAAACACAGTAGAAACGAACCAGCCGAATCCTGCTGTATCATCCGCTTCTGCGCCATCTAGTGGCTCTGACCGGGCTCAGCAAAAAGAGCAACAAAGGGAGACACGTCGTTTAGAGCGATTAATAGATGAACTAGAACAGAAGCTTCAAGTAAATGAAGAAAAACTGGAACAGGTTCATCAACAGCTCAGTGATCCTGCCATTTATGATGATGCAGATCAGGCGGCACGATTTTCAAGTGAACACGAAGAACTTCAAGCAGAGCAAGAGACACTCATGGAACAATGGGAAACGGCTAGTATCGAACTCGAAAGTTATCAATAAAGACCGAAAAAGGTATCCTTCTAAAGAAACGATACCCACAGAAATCATATTCTATTCACTCTAAACAGGTATACCTAACTTAACGTTGTTTAGTATAAACATAAACCTATTAAATAACTATTGGTATACCTAAAAAGTATATTGCATTAATTTTTGATTAAGGTATAATATAATCAAATTGCTATAATAAAAATTAGTTAACTAAAAAATTTCAGCATAACAATGATTCAATGATAGTTGTTGTTAAAAAAGGGGCTTGTTTTACATGGATCAAATGGATAAGAAAATTGTTGAGATACTTCAAAAAAACAGTCGTGCATCTTTAAAAGAAATCGCAGGAGAAACGTATCTTTCTTCTCCAGCTGTCTCAGCTCGTATCCACCGTTTGGAGAACGAAGGTATTCTTGGAAGATATATTGCTTCCCCAGACTTGAAAAAAATGGGCTATCATATTCAAGCGTTTATTCATTTAGACTTAAGCCCCACTCAGAAAGAAGATTTTTATCCATACATTCAACAATCCACTAATGTCTTGGAATGTAACTGCGTAACCGGAGAGTTTTCAATGCTGATTAAAGCCGCTTACCCAACAACAACTGAATTGGATGATTTCATAAACGATCTTCAGCGATTTGGTAAAACGTCTACACAAATCGTTTTTTCTACACCAATACCTGCCCGAGGCGTTCAGTTACTCGCATCCGAAGAAACTGAAGCAAAATAAAAAGGCTCTGTGTCAAATAGTGTTGGTAACATTAGTTACCCTTAAGAAGATTTATCGATTTCATTCGATAAGTCTTCTTTTTTTGGGCTTCATTTTTAGTGAGAGGA
>NZ_JBHSUL010000020.1:0-2050 GCF_042660675.1 Marinilactibacillus sp. GCM10026970 | reverse complement strand
ATACCGCCAGCGTTCGTCCTGAGCCAGGATCAAACTCTCGTTTTAAGTGTTTGACTTGCTCATTGATTAAAAATTGTGAATGAACCTTGTTCATTCGTTTAGTTGTCTTGATTCATAAATGAATCGAAGACCCCTGCACATTTGGTTGTTTTTACTTTGTTCAGTTTTCAAAGATCTACTCTTTATTGCTTCGTGTTATGTCGTTGTCGCTTTAACAGCAACTCATACATCATACCACGTTGTCATTTTGATGTCAACAACTTTTTTGAAAAGTTTTTTTATAACTGATTGTTGTAAGCGTTACACCTGTTGATGTGACAACTACTAAAGTATATCTGATTCAAGCTAGATTGTCAATAGTATTTTAAACTTTTTTCGAAATATCTTTCTTTACCATTGCTTTAATTGTTTTGCAGCAACGAGAATAATAATACCAAGTTATTACAATTTCGTCAACAGTTTTTTTGAAAAACTTTTAAAAAAAGCTACTCCATAATTGGAAGTAGCTTTTTCATCTTACTCTTCAGTCTCATCTGACTTTTCTTCATCCTGTTCAGCGATGCGATTTTCTTCTTTTTTCTTGTTTCTTCTAGCCTTCTTGATATTTCTAACGAATTGACTATCTTCGTGATCTTTCCCTCTAATAGCATCTTCGATTGATTTAATCTCATACTCACCTGCGACATCTCCATAGTATCTATTGTACCGTTCTTTGTATTTCTGGAAGAAATGGACAACGATAACTTTCAAGATTGCATAGATTGGTACTCCGAATATAAGTCCGAATATTCCTAGAAGGTCTCCAATAACCAATAGTACAATGATAATCGTTAATGGATGTACATTTAGTTGTTTCCCCATAACGTTTGGTTCAATCAAGTTACCATCTATAAACTGTACGACCATCCATACTAATATTAATAAGAAAACCATTTGCCAGGAATCAATGACTGCAATAACAAACGCCGGGATAAAAGATAATGTCGGACCAACATACGGTATGATCGATAAAAAGCCTGCTGCTATAGCAAGTACGATTGCGTAATCCAGTCTGATAATTGAGAACCCAATAAACATCATTACACCGATCGAAGTTGCAATGATGAGTTGCCCTTTTATATAGGCACCTACCTGTGAATTGATTTCACTTGAAACTCTTAATAAATCTTCTCTCCATTTTGGTGGCACCGCAGATAGTACAGCTTTTGACATTTTTTTCTCGTCTTTCAATAAGAAAAATAGGATTAGTGGAAAAGTGATTAAGGTAACAACAACATTAGTGACACTGGACACGAAAGATGAAACACCACTTAATCCACTATTTAAATACTCACTTATATTATTTGGGATATCCGCTACAAACGATTCTCCCTGTTCAATAAAGGTATCTACATCTTGACCAAATGGTAAGTTAGCCGCCCATCCTGATACCGTATTTGATATCATTTCTACGAAACTTGGAAAATTTTCGACTAAGCTTTCAAATTGCCCTCTTAAGAGCGGAATCAACGTACCAATCAATATTCCAATCACTGCAATAATGACTACATAAAGTATCGATACACCCCATAGTCGTTTGATCTTCTTGCTTTCCAAGAAGTCGACAATTGGATTTAATAAGTAATAAAGCAGCAAGGCAATGACTGCTGGCATAAGTACGCTAGAGAATAGTACAACGACCGGATAGAATATAAAATCTACTTGATTGAATATTAAAACAATAACTCCAATCATAATCAAAATACCTAACGTGAAGAATAAACTAGAGCCTCCTAAAAAATTGATCCACCTTGATGTTTTTTTCATTTTTATTCCTACTTTCTGGCGATTCTATTTTTACTTATACCTATTCTATAGTATATAAGTATTTTTATCGAGTAAAGTGATATATATATAAATGACCCCTTATCGTTATGCTTCGATAAGAGGTCATTTACCTTATTATTTTGGTTCTATAATATCTAGTGTTGGTGAGAATTCGCCAGCACTATTTTTATGTAAAATGAAACAAGCGAGATTCTCTGATAGACTAAAGTTACCACACCAAATC
>NZ_JBHSUL010000019.1:0-1481 GCF_042660675.1 Marinilactibacillus sp. GCM10026970 | reverse complement strand
GGCTCTGTGTCAAATAGTGTTGGTAACATTAGTTACCCTTAAGAAGATTTATCGATTTCATTCGATAAGTCTTCTTTTTTTGGGCTTCATTTTTAGTGAGAGGACTAAACGATTTCTGAAAGAATTGAAGCTGATAAAGCCATAGGCTGTTCTTTTAATGTTTTTAACCTTGTTGTTTGAGCCTTCAAGTGGACCATTAGAATAGCGATAAAGAAACGCTGTTTCTATATGCCCTTCTTTTAAGTGATAATGTAACGTTCGCTGACTTACTTTCATTGTATTGTGATAATCAAAAGTAGTATTTTCCAACGTACTTCGGAATTGAGTATAGTTTCTTGTTTTTAAAGCATGCAAAAGATCTTGATAGAATCGATAACTTTCTTTTAGTTCGCTACTAAAGCTAAGTAGCGTGTCGACAACGTGCTGTTGGGTCGTTTGTCCAAAACAAGAATAGTACTTATAATCTGTACTCGAGAGTGCTCGTTCCTCTTTTAATAGAAGGCGCCAATGATTCTTGAATTTATTGTAGATCCCTTTATACGGATAGCTAGAACGGTTATATTGTTTCATGACTTTCACTCTGATTCTATTTAAAGATCGATTAATCAATTGGATGATGTGAAAGCGATCAATAATGATTTTTGCATTTGGAAAAAGCTCTCTTATAAAGAACTCATAAGCTGCGTTCATGTCAATCACGACAAGTTTTACCTGTTCTCTCACTTTTAGCGGATACTTTTGAAAGTGAAGTTTGAGATAAGCTTTTCTTCTATCAGGAAGGATATCGATTACCTCATGTGTATCGCCATCGGCGTAAATGAAGCTCATCGAACCTTTCACATTTTTGACTGACTTGAATTCATCGAAAAGCAGACAAGGCGGTAAAGCTTGGAAGTCAGGGTAATAGACTTGAGCGAATGTGCTAATCACTCGCTTAACGGTAGAGGGTGATACCGTATGTTCTTCTGCTATATACTTCATAGAAAGATCTTCTCTAGATTGAAAGCCGATGTGTTGCTTTACTTTTTTAGAAATAAAACAATGTTCTTCGACTTCTGAGGAATGAGCAGAGAAGGTCTGTGTACAAGACTTACAATAGAAACGTTGTTTCTTTAGATAAAGGCGCGTCGGATATCCAGCCACTTTATTCCATACGATTTTAGATAGCTTAGTCCCATATTTGATAATGCCGTAATCGTTGTTCTTAGTACCGCACTTAGGGCAATAGTTTGGTGTATAAGTCATTTTCCCTCTGACGATATTGGTCAAGCTGCCCTTAAGGGTTTGACGATCGATCTGAGTCAATGTGATCGATTCATCTTGGATATGAAGTAATTTTTTGATATCATAAGATTCAAGCAAGCGAGATTCCTCCTATAGATTTGGTGTGGTAACTTTAGTCTATCAGAGAATCTCGCTTGTTTCATTTTACATAAAAATAGTGCTGGCGAATTCTCACCAACACTAGATATTATAGAACC
>NZ_JBHSUL010000018.1:0-38017 GCF_042660675.1 Marinilactibacillus sp. GCM10026970 | reverse complement strand
GTTTTGGTCGACTATTATTCTACAGGAGAACTCACTTGTTTTCTAATTTAAGCAAAGAAAAATAACGTTGGTGAATTCTCACCAACGTTATTTATTATAGAACCATAAAAAAAAGCACTTCAAAAGACTTAACGTCTTCTGAAGTGCTTTTTTGTTTATTTTGCAGTGTATTGTTCAACTAGTTTGATAACTTCTTCTGCTGAAGTGCATTCGTTAAGTGCTTTTTCACTTAATTCTTTCATCTCAGTTGAATCAAGTTCAGTTAATAAACTACGTGTTTTAAGAATGCTAGTAGCACTCATTGAAAACTCGTCAAGTCCTAGTCCAACAAGAATTGGCACAGCGATTTGATCTCCAGCCATTTCTCCACACATACCAGCCCACTTACCTTCTTTATGCGCTGCATCAATAACATTCTTGATTAAGCGTAAAATTGAAGGGTTATATGGTTGGTACAAGTAAGAAACGCGTTCATTCATACGGTCAGCTGCCATTGTATATTGAATCAAATCATTTGTTCCAATACTAAAGAAGTCAACTTCTTTAGCAAACTGATCAGCTAAAACAGCTGCAGCTGGAATTTCAATCATGATACCAACTTGAATGTCATTAGAAACTTCGATACCATTTTCGCCTAATTTCGCTTTTTCTTCTTCTAGAATAGCTTTCGCACTTCTAAATTCAGGAAGAGTCGCAATCATAGGGAACATGATTCTCAAAGTCCCGTGAACTGACGCACGAAGTAAAGCACGTAGTTGTGTACGGAAAATCTCATCTTGATCCAAACTTACACGAATCGCTCTGTATCCTAAGAATGGGTTCATTTCATTAGGAAGTTCTAGATATGGAAGTTCTTTATCCCCACCAATATCCATCGTACGAACAACAACAGGTTTTCCATCCATGCCTTCTAAGACTGCTTTGTAAGCAGTATATTGTTCGTCTTCAGTAGGTAGTTCTTTTGAGTCCATATAAAGAAACTCAGTACGGTATAAACCAATTGCTTCGCCACCATTTTCAATTACACCATTTAAATCTTTAGGTGTTCCGATATTAGCAGCTAACTCAACATGTTTACCGTCTTTTGTGACACTTTTTTCGTCTTTCAAGCGTTCCCACTCAAGTTTTAAAGAAGCAAATTCTTCTGCTTTATCGTTGTAAGCTTTTTTAGTATCTTCAGAAGGGTTAATGAATACATCGCCTTCCATTCCGTCGACTACTAAAAAGTCACCTTCTGATACAAGTTCCGTAATGTTGTTTGTTCCTACAATTGCAGGTATTTCCAACGAACGAGCCATGATAGCAGAGTGAGAAGTGCGTCCACCAATATTTGTCACAAAAGCCTTTACAAATTCTTTATTTAACTGAGCAGTATCACTTGGTGTTAGATCTTCTGCAATGATAATGACTTCTTCATCAATAGTTGCAGGAGTTGGAAGTTTTACACCAAGCAAGTGAGACATTACGCGCTTACGCACGTCACGGATATCCGCTGCTCTTTCTTGCATATAAGGGTTATCTTCCATGCCTTCAAACATTGTAATGAACATGTCAGATGTCTTTTGAAAAGCAGCTTCTGCATTAACCTTTTCATCATTGATTACAGTGTTTGTTTGCTCTATCAAGTCAGGATCAGAAAGCACCATAGTATGTGCATCAAAGACTTGCGCCTCTTCTTCTCCAAGTGACTCAGCAGCAATAGATCGTATATTAGCAAGCTCTTCTTTAGCAGTATCAATAGCAGCCTGAAGACGCGTTACTTCAGATTCAACATCTGAAATCGTCTTTTTCTCAAATGATAAATCAGGTTCTACTAAAAGATATGCTTTAGCTTGAGCGATACCATCACTTGCAGCAATACCAGATACTTGTGATGCCATTATTCAGCCATTCCCTCGTTTTTGATTGTTTGTTCGATTCCTTCGATTGCTTCAGTTTCGTCTGCACCTTCAGCAGAGATTGTAACTTCTGCGCCTTGACCTACACCAAGTGACATAACACCCATGATAGATTTCAAGTTCACAGATTTACCTTTGTACTCCAAAGTGATATCTGAGTTGTATTTGCTCGCAGTTTGTACCAATAATGTTGCTGGACGTGCGTGAATACCTGTTTCTGCAGTTACGTTATAGTTGCGTTTTTCCATTGTAAGTTTCCCCTTTACAAATTTAGTAGTTTTGAAAATAGTAAAACAACCCTTACCATAAATTATACTCAAAAAACAGTAGAATTAGGCATAATAAGTCAATTTTACCTTTCTTCCTATACAGATTACCACTTTTCTCAATTACCTACAACTATTTTTTACTATTTCGAGGTATTTATCACTTGAAAGTCAAAATAGGTCAGAGTATAATAAAAGTTAGCGATAGGTCAAAATTGGTCAATGTCTATTCGAAGAAATCATTTTATATTCATTGATCGCTGAAAATCAGGTAATCTTTCCAACTGACCTTTTGCTGCTATCCTAGTATACTGTAATTATGATAAATAATAGAAAGGTCGTGTCTAGAAATGATATGTCAAAGATGCATGCAACGCAATGCAACAATTCATTTAACGACAAGTGTTAACGGAAAAAAACGAGAAATAGATTTATGTCAGAAATGTTATAGAGAAATTAAACAACAAGAGGAGCAAAGAAGAATGAATCAAGGCGCAGGACAAGATCCTTTCGGTTTCGGAAACTTCGATGATCTTTTTAAAGCATTGTCGCAAAACAATGCAAGTCCACAAAATCCACAGACTCCCCCTACTCAGCAAAATTTTAGAGGAAACGGGCAGCAACCTCCTCAAAATCCTAACCGTAGAGGCGGCCTTCTTGGAGAGTACGGTGTAGATTTAACACAAATGGCTAAAGAAGGAAAAATCGACCCCGTAATCGGTCGTGACAAAGAAATTGAACGGGTTATTGAAATATTGAATCGTAGAACCAAGAACAACCCTGTACTGACAGGAGAAGCTGGTGTCGGTAAAACAGCTATTGTAGAAGGACTCGCATTAAAGATCATTAATGATGACGTTCCACAAAAGTTATTGAAAAAAGAAGTGATTCGATTAGACGTAGCTTCACTTGTTCAAGGCACCGGTATTCGAGGGCAATTCGAAGAACGTATGCAACAATTAATCAAAGAGTTACGAGATGATGATTCCATTATCTTGTTTATCGATGAAGTTCATGAATTAGTGGGGGCTGGAACAGCCGAAGGTAGCAGCATGGATGCCGGCAACATCTTGAAACCAGCACTAGCTCGTGGCGAGCTTCAAATGGTGGGCGCTACAACTTTAAATGAATACAGAAAAATAGAAAAAGATCCAGCATTAGAGCGTCGTTTGCAGCCGGTCCGAGTGAGTGAACCGTCTCTTGACGAAACCGTCACGATTCTTAAAGGTATTCAAAAACAGTATGAGGATTATCATCACGTTAACTATACAGATAAAGCTATCCAGAGTGCGGTTGAATTATCTCATCGATATATACAAGACCGTTTCTTGCCAGACAAAGCAATCGACTTGCTGGACGAAGCTGGATCTAAAAAGAACTTAACGATTCGCACAATTGATCCAGAAGAGATTCAAGAAAAAATCAATGAAGCCGAAAAACAAAAGCAATCTGCTCTTCAGCAAGAAGATTACGAAAAAGCGGCTTTTTACCGTGATCAAGTAACGAAGCACAAAGAAATGATGAATCAGCAAACGCCAGAATCTGATCTACCTGTTATTACTGAAAAAGATATGGTGCACATTATTGAACAGAAAACAGGTATTCCAGTCGGTGAACTGAAAGAAAAAGAACAAGAGCAATTAAGAGATCTCGATGATTCTCTTCGTAAACACGTTATTGGTCAAGATGATGCGGTAGAAAAAGTTGCAAAATCTATCAGAAGAAACCGTATTGGTTTAAGACAGAAAAACAGACCAATTGGATCATTCTTATTTGTAGGTCCAACGGGTGTAGGTAAAACAGAACTTGCTAAAACCCTTGCTCTAGAACTATTCGGTAGCAAAGATTCTTATGTTCGTTTGGATATGAGTGAGTTTATGGAAAAACACAGCACGTCCAAACTGATTGGTTCCCCTCCTGGCTACGTTGGATATGAAGAAGCCGGTCAATTGACTGAAAAGATTCGTCGTAATCCATATAGCCTAATCTTAGTCGATGAAGTAGAAAAAGCACATCCGGATGTATTGCACATGTTCTTACAAATTTTAGATGATGGTCGTTTAACGGATGCGCAAGGTCGTACAGTAAACTTCAAAGAAACGATTATTATTATGACAAGTAATGCCGGTACAACAAATGTTGAATCTAGTGTTGGTTTCGGTGCACAGATCAGTGGACGTCAACATTCATTGTTGAATAATCTCGGAGAGTTCTTTAAACCAGAATTCCTGAACCGTTTAGATGGTATTGTGGAGTTCCATTCATTATCCAAAGAACATTTACTTGAAATCGTGACGTTGATGTTAGAAGATATTAATTCAGCACTTAAACAACACAATATTACCGTTACAGTGGATGATGCCGCAAAAGAAAGATTAGTGGATCTTGGTTATGATCCTAAGATGGGTGCCCGTCCGCTCCGTAGAGTGATTGAAGAGCAAATCGAAGACAAAGTTGCTGAGTTTTATCTAAACAATCCTCAAGTCGGAAATATCATGGCTACGGTAGACGATTCAAATTCAATCGTCATTACTCAACATTCTGAAGAGAGTTCGACTCCATCTGAAACAACCGAAACAAATAATGATGATTCTGAATCTCCTGAAGAAACAGATGAATAAGATATAAACACTAAAACGCACCTCCATTACTGCAATTGCAGTAATGGAGGTGCGTTTTCTATTTTATAGTAATGAAGTTAATTCAACTCCAGGATATTTGTCGCTAAACCATCTTTCAGCAAATTGATTTTCAAACAAGAACAATGGGCGATCAAAACGGTCTCTTACCAGCATATTTCGGCTAGATCCCATATTTTCATCTAGTTGTTCAGGATCAATCCATCGAGCAATTCTACTACCAATGGAAGTCATGACGACTTCAGAATTGTATTCGTTCAGCATACGATGCTGGAACACCTCAAACTGCAATTGTCCTACTGCACCGATAATATACGTTTCCGTATGGAACGACTTATATAATTGAATCGCACCTTCTTGAACTAATTGATTAATTCCTTTGTGGAAAGATTTTTGTTTCATAACGTTTTTAGCTTCCACTTTAACGAATAATTCAGGGGTGAACTGAGGAAGACTTTCAAAATTAATTTCCTGTTTACCTTCATAGATCGTATCGCCTATCTGGAAGTTCCCAGTGTCATAAAGGCCAATAATATCTCCTGCTACAGCCCCTTTAACGCTTTCTCTATTCTCAGCCATAAATTGAGTAGAATTAGATAGTCTCATTTTTTTATCTGTACGAGATAAAGTTACATCAATACCTCTTTCAAACTCGCCTGAACAAATTCGGACAAAAGCGATACGGTCACGATGTTTAGGATCCATATTAGCTTGTATTTTGAATACAAATCCTGAAAATTCTTCTTTAGTAGGTGCAACTTCGTTTCCATCCACATCCGTATGTCCTACAGGCGCTGGAGCAAATTGCAAGAACGTTTCTAAAAACGTTTGAACTCCAAAATTTGTCAAAGCTGAGCCAAAGAATACTGGTGTCAACTCTCCATCTAGAATCGCTTCTTTAGAAAATTCATTTCCTGCTTCTTTTAAAAGCAATGCTTCTTCAAGAACCTGATCATATAAACTTTCATTTTTTAAAGCATGTTCCTCTTCGATTTCTCCCTCTTCATTAAGTGGAATAAATCGATTCCCTTGATTTGATTCTTCTGGGCGGAACATTTCAATACGGTTATGGAACAAATCATATAAGCCAAGGAAGTTTTTCCCAGATCCAATCGGCCAGTTCATCGGGTAAGCATCAATTTCAAGAACCTCTTCAAGTTCTTCAACGAGTTCAAGCGGCTCTCTACCATCTCTATCCAGTTTGTTCATAAATGTAAAGATTGGGATACCCCGCATTCTACAAACTTTAAATAATTTTTTTGTCTGCTCTTCTATACCTTTGGCACTATCTACTACCATGACAGCAGCATCAACGGCCATCAATGTACGGTAGGTATCTTCAGAAAAATCCTCGTGTCCTGGAGTATCCAAAATATTAATTCTTTTTTCATCATAATCAAATTGCATAACCGAACTGGTTACAGAAATTCCACGTTGCTTTTCAATTTCCATCCAATCGGATTTTGCAAATTTACCAGACTTCTTAGCCTTAACAGTACCTGCTTGTCTGATTGCACCACCAAATAGTAGTAATTGCTCTGTGATGGTCGTTTTACCAGCATCCGGATGCGAAATAATCGCAAAGGTTCTTCTAGATTCTACTTCTTTTTTTAATTGTCTGTTTTCATTTACTTCTGTCGACATAGTAACTCCTTCTTCTATCAAGCATCATTAAGTTTATCTTATTCATTATTTCGTCAGTGTTATTTTCTTTTCTTTGTTGATTTTCAGTATATAAAGTAACACAGTTTTAATGATCGCAAAAACTGGAACACCAATCAACATCCCTAATAGTCCAGCAATATTGGCAGAAGCCAACAAGATCAAAATGACGGTAAGCGGATGAACGGAAAGTGACTTCCCTACTAGGAAAGGTGTAAACAGATTACCATCTAATTGTTGAACAATCAGAACAAATACTGCTGCAAGTACTGCTTTTCCTGGTGAGTCTATTAGTCCTACTATGATAGCCGGACCAGCTCCAATGAACGGTCCAACATAAGGAATAAAATTGGTGATCGCTGCAAATACTGATAAGAGTAAAGCGAAAGGAAACTGAGCAATTGAATACATGATGAATAATAAAATTCCAACAAGTAAAGAAGCCATCCCTTTTCCACTTATATAACTCGCGATCGTTTCATTTATTTTCAATGCTAGTTCTTTTGTATTTTTCTTATATGGTTCTGGACTGATTTTTTCTAAATACCCTGGAAATCTATGACCGTCATATAACATATAAAATAAAATGACAGGTACTGTGATAAAGGTGAAAAAGAAATCAGTCAGACTTTGAAGGAAACTTCCTACACTGGTCATCATACCTCCTAAAAATCCTGATGATAGATCTCTGAGCCAAGTTTCAATGTTTAGGAGAATTTCATTGAAATCCACCTGATCCATCCACGGCTCATCTCCTAGCTTTCTAAAGTAAAAATCTAATTCATTTATAAAATCTGGAATGCCCGCAATTAAAGAGCTGGTTTGTTCAATTAGGATAGGCAGACCTAGAAATACCGTCAGTACAACCAATCCTACTAAAAAAATCATAACGAGTGTGACTCCGAATATTCTTTTCACCCTTATTTTTTCAAGCCCTTTGACTATAGGGTTCAATAAATAAAATAAAAACCCTGCAATTAATAACGGCATAAATAAAGACGTTAAAATAGCGAGTATAGGATTTAATATAAAATCGATTTGTTGTAGTATAAAAATCAGTAAAGCTACAGCTAAAAACCATATCGTCCAAAACATTATTTTAGAATTTTTCCAATTTATCAATTTTTATATCTCCTCGGCTTTTATATTCACACTTCATTATATGACAGTGCGCCTAGAATTAAAAGGGGGAGTTAGTACTATTCATTGACGAAAAAGTAAAAATAATGATAAGATTATAAGAATCATTCAATAAGGAGGAAAAATCATGGAATTTAAATGGACTACGGATTTATCTGATCCAACTTATAAAGATGCTATACATATAAGAAAAACAGTGTTCGTTGAGGAACAAAAAGTTCCTGTCGAACTAGAAATAGATGAATTAGAAGATCAGACCTCACATGTGGTGGGCTATTTGGATGGCTCTCCCGTCGCAACAGCTAGGATATATGAAAAAGAACCTGACGTTTACAAAATCCAAAGAGTTGCTGTTTCAAAAACGGCTAGAGGTAAAGGGACTGGAAAATTTCTTATGGCAGAAGTAGAAGCTAAAGTTCAGTCTCTTAAAGGGAGAAAGCTGATACTTGATGCGCAAGATCACGCACTCAGCTTTTATGAAAAATCAGGATATACTATTAAGGGCGAAGGTTTTCCAGACGCCGGTATTCCGCACCATAGAATGATTAAAGAGCTTTAAAATATTGTATAACTAAAAAAACTGATGGAACCGATCTGGTTCCATCAGTTTTTTCGATTCTTCAATTTTTCTCTTTTGCTTTTAATTCTTGCTTTCCTTTTTTCCGTTTCCCCTACTAGCCGTTCAATTGACTCGATTGAATGGACAGAATCTTCCAGTTGAAATACCACTTCAAGAACATCCCCAACATGAACAAACGCCGGAAGCGTTTTTTTTCCAATAACGATTGCGCCAGATCCATCATCTGGAATTAACGTAGCTAGCTCATCATTGACAGATTCCAAAACAACACGCATGATACCCTCTCCATTACTAGTTTGTTTTTCTTTTACGTTTAGGATTAATCTTTGTTTACTGAAAACGTACCGTCTTCTTCAACGGTAACAGTGACTGTCCCTTCATCCATTGTACTATACAAAGAAATCCCTTGATGATTGATTCGTTCAAGTGTTTCTTCATGTGGGTGCCCATAACTATTATTTAAACCAGCTTGAATGATGGCTACTTCCGGATCAACAGCACTTAGCCACTCTGTACTATTACTATCTTTAGAACCATGGTGACCAACCAACATAACATCTGCCTTCAAATTACTATATTGTTTTACGATTTGTTTTTCTACAGTCGAAGATGCATCTCCTGAGTTCATGATGCTCGTTCCACTAATCGTCGTTCTTGTCATAATTGATTCTTCATTGTGATCCGTGGTTCTATTGCTTTCTTGAGGGTTCAGCACTTCTATCTTAAAAGGACCGATATCTTTGGTTTCACCAGCATTAGGTTCATAATAATTAGCATCTGATTCACTAATTGCGTCTAGTAACTTCTCGTAAACTCTAGTAGTGTGATCAACCCCGTTCATCCAGACCTCATCCACTTGAAAGTATTCCAACACTAGATCGCCATTCCCAATATGATCTGCATCATTATGGGTGAAAATCAGCAAATCAATTTTTCCACCAGTTCCAATATATTTATCAAGATAACTAACAATCCGCTTATCTGAATCGTCATATCTACCTGTATCAATGACAATATTGGTACCATCTTCTGACTGATACAATGTAGAAGACCCTTGGCCAACGTCAAAAAAGCGAATCGTTCCATTGGAGCTACTTTCCGGTTCAAACCTTGGAAGATACGTAGACCATTCTCTTGTGAGTTCCTGCCACTTATCTGTAAAGTAATCCGCATCATATGGATTATCTCCAAAAAATAATCCTATAAAAAATGCTAAAGCAATCAGGAAAGCTGTCACAGATACTTGTATTCTCTGCTGTTTTTGTTTTTTAGTCATTTTTTTCTTTCTAACCATTTAATTACCTCTTAGATTTGCTATTAAGCCAGTGATATCTTCTGGGAGCGGCGCTTCAACTAGAACATCTTCATTCGTAAAAGGATGTTTAAATTGAAGTTTAGAACAGTGTAAGGCTTGTCTATGAAATCTTCCACTATCTTCTCCGTAAAGATCATCCCCTATCAAAGGATGACCGTCATATGCAAAATGAACCCTGATTTGATGAGTTCTTCCCGTGTGCAATTTAACTTTAACCAACGTAGCTTCCTCTAATATCTCTTCTGTCCAGTACTCAGTCAACGAGGGCTTTCCATCATCTCTAACCATCCGAGTAATAATCGAATCCACTGTACGACCAATAGGTCCGTCTATATAAGCATGCTTTTCAGTTAATACTTTAGATACAACTGCCTGATAGGTTTTATCGATTTCTTGTCTTCTCAAAATTTGATCGATCATGGAATGCGCAAAAGCGTGTTTTGCAAAAATCATTGCTCCAGAGGTTTCTCTATCCAGTCTTGTAACGACATGTACTGTCTTGTGAATATATTGCTGCGTTTCTACATATCCTCTAATTCTATTCGCCATCGTATCTTCTCTATGCGTCGGTGAAGGAACAGATGCCAGGCCAGAAGGTTTGTTGATTATGATATAGTGTTCGTCCTCAAATAAAATATCCAGTTCATTGTAAGATGGAATCAAATGTGGATTTGACGGTTCTATTGGAATAGACATTCTAACCACATCTCCGTAATTCAACAATTCTCTAACTCTTACGATCTGATCGTTTACTTCAAGCTGACCGCCTTTAAATTTAACTTTCGCCAGCATTTTTTTAGAAACAGATTGTTCTTGTAAAAAAGACTTCAAGGTGTTCTGTTCAGATTTTTCATAAGTCCATTCAATCATCATTACTTTTATTCTCTCCTTAGAGAGTTTTACTCTCTTACTTGTCATTAGACTGCATTTATACTAACACAAAATTCAAATTGGCTCAGCGTTTATCAAGCAAGTTTAATCAGATAGTCGTCATAAATGGTCAAACATAGTTTAAGTTTATTACCTGTCTCTTTTTATATTCTGATATCATCAGTAAAGCAGGTAGATTTTGATTAAATCAAAATCTACCTGCTTTACTGGTCCCTTACGTTAATCCGATTGAACCATTGTTCAAAAGATTAGTCTTCGTTCTTTTTGGCACCTAAAAATGCATCCTCTACACGATTCCAAAAATGCGTATGTTGGTAACGCGCAAACCTGATTCGCTCTTCTGCAATTTTAAATCTCAATTCCGTTGCTTGTGTTTCATTGGTAACCACTTGGTCTATAGAAAGTACGAAGTCATTTGTTTCGATTGGTCTGATTCTTATCCATTCATCAGGTGCAATAATAAGTGGTGAACTGAGTGTTCTAAACACCCTATTATTAAGTGAAGCCATTTCAGTTAGCTGTAAAGCTTCAAGTCTAGGGTGCAAAACGGCTCCACCGATAGACTTATTGTAGCCTGTAGATCCTGTAGGTGTTGAAATACAAAGTCCATCTCCTCTGAAACGTTCGAAATGTTCATCTCTTATGTAGACATCACAAACCAATGTTCCATCTACTCTTTTGATTGTAGACTCGTTTAATGCTAGGAAATGAGTGGGTTTAGGTTTGTGATTATAGTAAATTTCTACATCCAATAGTGGATACTCAACATATTCACCATTGTCGGATTTCAAACTCTCGATTAGTTCACCAATATTATATTCACGCCAGTCTGTGTAAAACCCTAAATGCCCAGTATGCACACCGATAAATCTTACGCTATCCAGCATATGAGCATAGCGATGGAATGCGGAAAGCAACGTTCCATCCCCTCCAACAGATATAACAATTGAAGGGTTTTTCTGGTCTAAAATAAACTGATGTTCCAGCAGCATCGCTCTTAGTTTCTTGAATACTTTAATGGATTCTTCGGTAGAGTTATAAACAATCGCTATTCTCACGTTATTATTCCTTCCAGTTATTCAGATCAAATGCTTCCTGCTCATCTTTGAATCTGAAATTCCTTTGAGCTTCTTTAATTTCTTCTCTAATTGTAGACATTTCTTCGTCTAATCTAAAAGCCGATTCTGCAGCTTTTTGTAAACGGATATTGATTTCATCCGGAAATACTCCTTGGTACTTATAATTCAATGAATGCTCTATAGATGCCCAGAAATTCATGGCAAGCGTACGTATTTGAACTTCAACCAGTACATATTTTAACTCATCGATCAGCTGGACTGGGTATTCACAGATTAAATGATACGAACGGTACCCACTTTCTTTTTTATGAGACACATAATCCTTTTCTTGTAAAACTTTTATATCTTCTCTTTGCTTAAGCATCTTTACGACATCATGTATATCTTCCACAAACGGACACATAATACGAATACCGGCTAGGTCCTCCATATCAGTTTCCAATTTATCAAGAGAGATATTTCTCGTTCTTGATTTCAGTAAAATACTATTGACAGGTTTTACTCGCCCCGTCACAAATTCAATTGGTCCGTGTTCTTTTCTTAGTTTGTACATTGACCGTAAACCTTTAAGTTTAACTTTTAATTCATTAACTGTTTGGGTATACGGAAGTAAAAATAATTCCCAATCTCTATCCATATATACAACCTTCTTTTCATTTCCTACTTTCATTCTTCTCTTATCTATTGTACCATATTCAGGTATAAATCCGTACCACAGACGATGAAATGGGGATAATAATGAGCCAGAATGTTGAAATCGAATATAAAAACTTATTGACTGAGTTAGAATACGAGAAACTAATCAATGCCTTTGAAATAAACAAAGCCGAATCGTTTACCCAAGAAAATATCTATTTTGATTCCAAAGAAATGGTCCTGAAAGAAAATCAGTTGGCTTTAAGAATTCGCATCAAAGATGATGTTGCTGAGATGACACTCAAGTCCCCTCATGAAGGACATTTACTCGAAACAAATGAATCCTTAACAATTGAGCAAGCTAGTGCATTGGTTGAGAAGACCGTGATTTACCCTACTGGCCAAATAGCAGAACTACTTGCTTTCTATGGTATTGATTCAACGACACCTTTACATATCATTGCACAACTTCGCACACAACGGTTAGAGAAAAAGGTACACTCTTGTTTGATGGTTCTTGATAAAAGTTGGTACGGTGACCAAATCGATTACGAACTTGAAATAGAAAGTACGACATCTACAGAGGGCAAGCAGTTTATTAAAAATCTCCTAACTCAATACAATATTCCCGAGCGTGAAACCCCTAATAAAATTTCACGAGCCGTACAGAATCGACAAAAAAGTCCCTTATGATAAATCTGATATTTAAACAATTGTGTCGAAATTGTCACAGCAAAAGTTTTTTTATGACAAATTGTGTGCAGATAATTATCAAAATATAAGAGTCTTTGTTAATCTAATATACGTAAAGGACGTTAACAACATTTACCAGAAGTTAACATTAAACCGACATAATTGTTTTATTACTAAAATTAGCATTAGATTCAAAAATAAATAATCGTTAGGTGAGTAGAGTATGAGTTTAAATAATGTTATTGAAATTTTTTTGTTTGTTAATCCTCTAGGAGTGAAAAGTTACGAGGCTGAAGAAGTTATCGAAACATTCTCCAAAGAAAGAGACGAAAAAGTCAAAATACGATTCGTTCCACTATTGAACTTTAAATCAGTTAAAAAGCAATTATTAGATGAGAAGTACAACAGCACTTCTGTAGAGAATCGCAATCGTTTATATACTGATTCTTTTAACGCAAGTCTAGCTTTTGCTGCTGCTTCTATGCAAGGTAAAAAGAAAGCGAGAATATTCCTTATGAATCTTCAAGAAAACATCTTGAATTCCAATGGATTTCTTACTAAATCAATGATGTTGGATTGCGCAGAATCAGCTAAATTAGACATCGATATGTTCGAAGAAGATTTAGAATCCGATCTTGCAAAAGCAGCTTTCACCAAAGATCAAAAGCTTGCTGAAGAAATGGCTGTTAACGACACTCCAGCTTGCGTTTTATTTAATGGTTCAGATGCAGAGTGCGGATACCGAATTGAAACAACTATCACGAGCAGCTTATTACATGGAATCTGTTCTGATAGTACGCTTACTGCTGAACTTCCGGATTTAAAAAATAAATATAAATTTCAAATGGTATAAAAATAGAGGCTGGGACAAAACTAGCCAAATAGAAGAAAGCCGCCAAACCTGGGATATCTATCCCTTGATTTGACGGCTTTTCTACTTGTCTGATCTTACGAAACACTATTAATCAAAGTTTTATCTTAGTATGTTTTGCTTTTTAAAGATTCAATTCTTCTAATACAGACTCCAGTTCATTCAATCTTTCTTCAAATACTTTCATCGCTTTTTCGATGTATTCTTTGTTCGTCATATCCACTCCAGCTTTTTTCATAACTTCAATCGGAAAATCACTGCTCCCAGATTTCAGATATGCCAGATAGTGCTCAAGTGCACCTTCTTCTTTAGCTAGAATCTTATCAGCCAATGCTGTAGCAGCGCAGAAACCAGTTGAATATTGATAGACATAATAATTATAGTAGAAATGTGGAATCCTTGCCCACTCAAACTGAATCTCATGATCTTTTTCTACAGACTCTCCGTAATACTTACTATTGATTTCCGCATAACTTTCGCTCAAGTAATCTGCTGTTAAAGGTATCCCTTTCGCTGCTTCTTCATGCATAAAGTGCTCGAATTCTGCAAATTGTGTTTGGCGGAAAACAGTTCCTTTAAAGCCATCCAGATAATGATTCAATACATATGCACGTGCTTTAGGATCTGTCGTCGTTTTTAGCAGATGGTCCGTAAGAATGTTCTCATTCGTAGTTGAAGCGATTTCTGCTAAAAAGATTGAGTAATCTCCATATACATAAGGCTGTGTTTCTCTTGTAAAGTAACTATGTGCACTATGACCTAATTCGTGAACCAATGTATATAAGTGATTCAATGAATCATGCCAGTTCAAGAGAATATATGGATTTGTATCATAGTCTCCTGAAGAATAAGCTCCACTACGTTTTCCTTTGTTTTCGACTACATCTATCCAACGATTATCGAAAGCTTGATTTAATACATTACGGTACTCTTCGCCTAAAGGTGCAAGACCTTTAAAGGTTTCTTGTTTAGCTTCTTCATAGCTATATTTAAGACTAGCTTCACCTGTGATTGGTGTGTAAAGATCGTACATATGAAGTTCGTCCACATTTAACAATTTTTTACGTAAGTCCATATATCTGTGTAATAAAGGTAAATGTTCATTTACAACATCAATAAGCGTTTCATGAACAGATTCAGGTATATGGTTCCCCGATAATGCTCTATGTCTAGCAGACTCAAATTTATGAACATTAGCTTGATAATTATGGTTTTTGACGTTAGCAGAGAGTGTACTAGCAAATGTATTTTTCAGTCCTTCATACACTTCGTACATTTTCTTGAATGCCTCTGCTCTAACTTCACGATTCGTACTTTCAAGAAGTTCCCCATACATGCCGTGTGATAATTGGACTTCTTCTCCATGTTCATCTTTCACTTTTGGGAACGTTAAGTCTGCATTGTTCAATACACTAAATGTCTGGCTTGAAGCAGACAGGATGTCGCTTGCTCCAGCTAACAAAGCTTCCATATCAGCAGAAAGTACATGCTCACGATTAGCTGTTAACTGATCAATATAATGCTTGTATTGTTTTAATTCCTGTTCTTCTTCAAAATAGCTATTTAATGTTTCTTCTTTAAGTGTCAATAACTCTGGCTCAAACCAAGATGTTGCTTCCCCAGCTTTAGTTGCTAACAATCTTGCTCTGTCATTCATAGCCTGATACGTTCCGTTTGAAGTATCCTGATCATTTTTCAAATGAGCGTATACGTAAACTGAACCAAAGGACTGGAATACATCTAACATAGATACAAGTGCATCAAGAAATGACTTTGCACCATCACTTAACGTTCCTTGTAAATTAGAGATTTCCTTCACTTTTTTTTCAGTATCTTTGATCTTATCTTCCCATTCTTCATCTGATTTAAATATAACGGTTAAATCCCATGTTAACTCTTCAGAAACTTCTTCGCGGTTCGGTAAACTGTTCGTCTTTGACATAATTCCCCTCCTAATATATAACTATGAAATAATGATAACATAATTTGATTTTTAAGAGAATATACAAATTTTATTATCTGTCTATTTAAGAATTCAATGCCAGTCTTTTTTCATTTTCGCTGTTAAAGCGCTTTGCAGGATTTAAAATAACCCATTTTCTTGCTCTTACTTCGCGTAATATTTTCATTTTTACAAGTATCTTCATATAGCCTGTAAAGATCTGATAAAAGTCATCTTTTTGTAAAAGTGGCATCTCTGATAATACAAGTTTTTTTTGTTTGCATAACTCTTCGATATAATTAAAAAGACGTTTTTCAGTTATAATTTGAGATTTTTCATGTTTTTCAATCCAAATTAATAGTCGATACTTCCATTCAATTGGTTCAGTTAATACAATCCATTGATTAGCCAGCGGATAATAGACTTCAATTGGTATACTCATAAGGCTTTCCGACTCACTATACAATAAACTTGCGAAATTTCTAATCCTAGGATTTGAATAGGCCATTTGTTTCTGTAGATTTAAATGTGTATTATATAATGAGATATTTTCTGTACGTTTTTTAGAAATTCTTTCAGTAAACGAAAAATCATCTTGAAGGATTCGTTCTAAGTTTCGATCTGAGATGGTCGTCTTTTCTATATTCCAGATTCGACTCATCCTTTTTTTAAAGCTATGTACAATCTCCAAACAATTCTCTTCGGTTTTATAACGTAACAAGTAAAGTCCGCATTTTGGATTAAATCGAATAAAAGTTCGTTTCAATTGAGTCATCTGTGTGTTTGTAAAAAAACGATCTCCAAGAATCCAATATGGCTGATATCCATGTTTCAGATAGTTCTTTGTTCTCTCCAGCATCCTTTGAATCGGTATTTGACTACATTGAAATTCTATTGCAATTTTTTGCTGTTCTATGTTTAAGAGGATATCAGGTCTCTGCTTTAAGTTTGGTAGATACACTTCGAGTTCCACGTTCAGTTTGTTATTTTTTAATATTGTATACAACTGCAGCTTTCCATTGAGGTGTTCCATCGTTTCTCCTTCTGAGAAGCTCTCGCAAGCTTCTTTTTTATAGTGAGAAAAATGCGGAACTTTGAATGTACCTTTTTTCAAAAAAACGCTTTGTTTACATGTTGGACAATATAGCTTTTTCAGATTATGCGCGTCTTCTTCAAAAGCAAAAATTGTTCTATGCATTTCATTCATCGCTATGAGCATACTATCATCCTTTCTGCTTCTATATTAAATACTGATGAAACAGAAAAAAAGTCATTAAAAAAACCACGAGACTCAACATCTCGTGGTTAAAAAATTATTTAAAATAGTGTCTGATCAGTTCTAATGCGTTTGTATCCATGATTTTGTCAGCATATTCATCTAAGACATCTGCCGATATTCGACTTCTCTCACCAAATTCTAGTGCATGAGCAATCTCTTCATCTGTTGTTCTTAACGTCATCTCTTCAATGAAAAATACAATATGCAAGTAATACTGATCTTTGAATTTATAAAGGTTTGACAAGCCACTTTCTAAATAATATTCTTGGGCCATCATGATCATCTGTTCAAAGTTATGAAATACGAATACAGCTTCCATGGTCTTGGTATCCTGAGCGTTCATGTATTCTTCTACTCCATCTTCTTTCTTATTCTGAGATAGCGATTCATTTAGCATTTTGACCGGATCCATGATTGAGTCGCCCTCAAAATCATCTTCCATATCTTCTCTATATTGTGCACCTTTGCTGATAAACAATTCCAAACCATTATTGTTAGGCATGACCTGAAAAGTAACAGCGTCAGATTCTTGAAATTCTTCATCAATATCAACTTCTTCTAAAATACTATAGAAGAAATTCTCAATCTGTTTCTGGTTACCCAATAAATCAAGAAAAGTGATGCCTCTTTCTTCAAGATCCGTATTCTCAATCTTTACACGAATCGTATCTTCGTTAATATGTTCGATTTCCATATTTGTAGCACCTCTTTCCTTCAATCAGTGTCAGGCATTAAGCTTTTTTGAGTACTGCCTATTATTTATTGCCGACAATACTTTTTATCTATATCATAGAGGTTTTGTTAGATAAATTGAAGACCTGTAACCTCTTCACGCAGATTTACTGCGCTTTAGCTATTATACAAAATGAGTGAAACGAATACAAGTCAATGATTTAAAGAAAATAAAAAAGATTCGACCGTACCAGACAGTGTCGAATCTTTGATAAGATCTAAATATTTTTAGTATTCTACTCAACTATTTGAAAGTGCAACTAGTCGCTGAGCTTTTTGTAATTCTAAAGCTCTTACTTCTCTAGGGATAAACTGACGAATTTCGTCTTCATTGTACCCGATTTGCATACGTTTTTCATCCAAAACGATTGGTCTACGTAGTAAGCTTGGTGTTTCTTGAATCAATGTGAAAAGTTCTTGTAAAGAAAGATCATCAATATCAATGTTTAACTGTTGAAATGCTTTGGAACGCGTTGAAATAATTTCTTCAGTTCCTTCTTCTGTCATACGCATAATAGATTTTATTTCATTAATTGTAATAGGCGTTGAGGCAATATTTCTTTCTTCATAAGGGATGCCAAATTCTTCTAACCATGCCTTCGCTTTTCTACATGATGCGCAACTTGGTGATGTAAATAATGTGACCATTATGTATTGCTCCCTTCAAATCTCTGTTTTTTATAGTATATTTGTTTGCTTGTTGACTACATTTATAACTATATATCAATTGTGAACTCTTGTAAACCCCTTTCGTCATTTTTTTGTCAAATATTGCTTTTTATTCGATCAACACATGTAGGTTTATGAGTTAAAACACCATCAATAAGGGGTTTAAAGGTATTTATCAACAAAAGTACTAAAACGATACTAAATTATAATCATTACAAATAAGAAAACGTTCTGTCACATTGATTTTTTTCACACGAAGTTTTTAAGTCGTTAAACGGCTTAATGATAGATATACAAAAATAGTCTTAATGATGTCCTTATTTGGACATTATCAAGACTATTTTCTACATTTACTTAATAAAATAAATTGACTAATTCATCAATTTCTACTTTTCCAAAGTATTTATTTATATCTACATCTTCAAAAGCTTCACGAATAGCTTTTTCTTCATAAGTCTTACCAATGAACTTATTCTCTACGTCTGAAATTTCACCTAAGCCAAAGAAATCTCCGAAAATTTTAATATCTTGGATTATCCCTCTGTTCACGTTCAGTTTCACTTCCACCGTTCCAACAGATAATCTCTCGCTACGCTCCAAATCAAATTTAGGGGATTTGCCATAATTCCAGTCCCAGTTCGCTGTATAGGTTTCTGCAAATTTATCTATTTTTTCCCAGTCCGATTCAGTTAGTTTGTATTCTTTCACTTCGGATACTTCTGAGACATCAAATATATTTAGCAATAACTTTTCTCTAAAGTTTTTTGCATTCATGTACTGATAATCATCGTTTAAATAAGGTTTAATGTTGGTTACACGGCTTCTAATCGATTTAATCCCTTTCGATTCCAGTTTATGCTTCTTAGGTTTCAAAGCACCTACTACCGCTTCTATTTCCGAATCAAACATTAGTGTACCATGCGCAGTTAATCTACCATTTTTAGAGTACATCGCATTTCCTGAGAATTTTTTCTCATCAATGACCAGATCGTTACGACCCTTCAGTTCAGCACCTTCTACGCCCATTTTATGTAGCGCATCAATAACAGGTGAAGTAAACTTTTTAAAGTCTCTGAAAGAATCTCCATCGTCTTTTGTTATAAAACAAAAGCATAGTACACCTAAATCGTGGTACACAGCGCCACCACCTGAAAATCTCCTGACCACTGTTACATCATGTTGATTGACGTAGTCCGTATTAACTTCTTCAAATGTATTCTGGTTCTTGCCTACTATAATGGCATTATCATTAATGTAAAACAACAGAATTGGTTCATCTAGTTCTATTTCATTTAATAGATAATACTCAATCGCTAAATTGATTCGAGCGTCTACTATCTCTTGTCCATTTCGTTCGTTCTTAACATAATACATAATTGGTCTCCTTTAAATGATAATCTCCAGATTTTTCTCAGCCAGTAACGTTTTAGTTTTAGGTGCTTCTTCTGCAGCTTCTTTTTGTAATTGCTTTAAGTCTCCAGTTTGCGGAAGGTGACTGAGTACCATTGTCTGAACATTTGCTTTATGGGCGATATATCCGCACTCTTTAGAAGTCATATGAACTAAGTGCCTTTCCATTCCTTTGAAAAGATTTGTATCCGTTATGAGCAAATCTGCATTCTCTGCAAAAGGAATGAACTCTTTGATATAACCAGAATCGGCTGTATACACCATTGTTTTTCCTGTAACTCTCTCAACGATTCTAAAAGCATAACATGGAACTGGATGCAGCGTTTTTAGGTGCGTAACATCAAATGGCCCGATCGATGTCTGGCTTTCTTTTGTATAGTCAATTCCTTGACTCACTTCTTCAAGGGTTGTTTTCTCAAAAGCTTGCTTATCTTCACTGTGCCCATAAATAGACAATAGTGGTGCACGATCATCATTATCTGTTCTTTTGAGTTGTCTAGTGAACTGAAGGACACCTAAATCGGCAATATGATCATGATGATAATGAGACAGTAAAACGGCATCCAATTCTAGGGGGTCAATGTGATGCTCCAGCGCTAATAGAGATGCACTCCCAGCATCGAGTAATAGATTAAAACCCTCCGATTGTACCAGATAAGCACTCGTTCCTACGTCCTTCGTAGGATATCCTCCATAGTATCCTAAAACTGTGACTTGCATATTCAGCCTTCCTTTCTATTTTATTCTAGAATACTCCAGATGAAAATAAAAAAACAACTAAATCCACTCTAATGAGCTTAATTAGTTGTTTTTTAGCCTCTAATTAGATTAAAGGACTTTATTACAAACTATTTTGTTTTTTTAAATGTGCAATAATGTGCTCACTGACTTCGTTACCCTGCTTTATACAGCTATTGATGCCAAATCCTTTGACGCCATTCCCTGCAAGATAAATTCCAGGATAAGCCGTTTGAATGGAGTCAATTATTTTACTTCCAGCATTTTTCCCATTAAAAGATTGTTTAGGGAAAGAGTTTTTCCATCTTTTAAGAACATGATAAATTGGCGGCACATCTATGCCAAGCATTTTTTCTAAGTCTTTAAGTAGCAATTCTTCAATCTGTTTGTTACTTAGAGATAGCATAATTTCTTCATTCCCGTGACCAAAATAAATGCCTAATAACTCTTCATCTCTATTTCTCAAGCTTTCCCATTTTTTATTTAACCAAACTACGCTTGAGATATGAGAATCATTTCTTCTAGAACATAGTATGCCATTTCCTTCAGGTTCGATCTTTAAAGCACCTTTTGGAAAACTGAACATTGCAAAACCAATTGAGTTTGTTTTGATCTCTTTGAATTGTTCCTTGAATTCTATATCTGTAAAAATCTCTTTGTAGCTACCAGGGTCGGTTGCGACTACAACCGCTCCAACTCTGACTTGTTCTTTTTTATTAATATCCAGTATATAAGTACCTTCAATACTCTTTTTAATCTCTGTGACTTTCTTTGAAAAAACAACATGATCTTTAAGTGACTTCATTAACCTATTCGTTAATGTTTCTAAACCGTTCTCAAAAGAAATCTGTTTTCTATTAGAATCGAGTATATCAGGATTTGCTTCAAGAGCATTCGTCAGATTCCCATGCTCACTTTCTAATTTTAGAAGGGTACTATCGATCACGTCTATACCAGTGGACTCCATATGATTCATATAGATTTCAGAATAGTACGGTTCTGCTACATATTCTGTAAGCTCTGTTCCGATTCTTTCATTTAAATAATCGATTACACTTGTATATTCTGTTATTTCCGAGGATGGAAGATAGGTATCTTTTAAATAGGATACTTTTCCCTGAAATGAGAGTAAATCATATTTCCAGATCTCAGATCGCTTAGCCGGTATCCCCTTGTAAGTAGGGCTATCTATATGATACAACTTATTGAATGCATAAATATCCTGTTTTCCATTCTGGCTATACCTGATTTGTTCAGTTAAGCCGATTTCATGTATCAAGTCCATTGCTTCACCGGATCCTACATCAATCGATTCAGCGCCTAAATCTACGTAATCTTCCCCCATCTTCATAGTGTGGATTTTACCACCCGAACGGATGGAACTTTCCAATACAAGTAACTCGAAAGGAAGGCTGTATTTTTCTATTGTTTTTTTCAATCTGAATGCTGTCGTGAGCCCTGTTATGCCTGTTCCAATGACCGCTATTCGCTTTTTAGATCTTTTCATTGCCTCATACCTTCCATTTCTATATAAGGGATTGCAACTTATGTATAGGATCATTCAATAACAATTGCCACCATGCATTATTGAGTTCCACATTAGCTTTTTCAAGAGATCATACTCCAATTTGGGCAAACTGGGATCCTTGTCATTTAGTTTATTATATCATGTATTTACAAATTATATCTTATTTTTATACAATTTATATGTTGAAATCTCTCATTTAAATTGAATGAGGCTACATCGACTCTTTTTCGTCATACTTGGCAAATAAATTATCTTGAATTCGTATAAATAATGCGTATTTACTTAACCTGTTCTCTATGTTTTTTCTTAATTTGTCTATTCAAAATCGTATACTATTCATCAAATACTTTAAGTAGCGTCTATAAAAAATGTATAAAAAAAAAACCCGCTTATATAAGCGAGTTTTAATATATTATTTGCTTAAAGCATCTTTAGCTTGGTCAGCCAAAGTTGTAAATGCTGCTGCATCACTTACTGCAAGTTCAGCTAACATTTTACGGTTCATGTCGATTTCTGCAAGTTTAAGTCCGTGCATCAATTTAGAGTAGCTTAGGCCGTTCATACGTGCTGCAGCGTTAATACGTGCAATCCATAATCTACGGAAGTTACGTTTGTTTTGTTTACGGTCTCTGTATGCATATTGGTAAGATTTCATTACTTGTTGTTTTGCAACTTTAAACAAGCGATGCTTCGCTCCGTAATACCCTTTAGCTAGCTTTAAAACGCGATTACGGCGCTTGCGGGAGACTACTCCACCTTTAACTCGTGCCATTGTTGATTTCCTCCTTGGTTGCACTCTCGATCAAACGAGTGCTCGTACATTTATTATTTCATTTTAGCAAGTTGTTGTCTGATACGTTTGTAATCACTGTGTGAAACCATTGTAGATTTACGCAAGTGACGTTTTTGTTTTTGAGATTTGTTTGCAAACATGTGGCTACGTTTTGCGTGGCTACGTTTAAGTTTACCAGAACCCGTTCTCTTGAAACGTTTTGCTGAACCTTTATGTGTCTTTTGCTTAGGCATTGTTGATTTCCTCCTACACTTATCTTATTTCTCAGATTTCGGTGCCAGCATCAAGAACATGCTACGACCATCCATTTTAGCTTTCGATTCGACTTGTGAAATGTCAGACGCTGCTTCCGCCATACGTTCTAGTACTTCACGTCCAATTTCTTTGTGAGTAATCGCACGTCCACGGAATCGAATAGATACTTTCACTTTATCGCCTTTTTCCAAGAACTTACGTGCATTACGCAATTTTGTATCAAAATCGTGATCATCGATAGTTGGACTCAAACGAATCTCTTTAACGTTAACGATTTTTTGATTCTTTCTTGCTTCACGTTCTTTCTTTTGCATTTCGTAGCGATGCTTCCCATAATCCATTACACGAGCAACAGGTGGCTTAGCGTTAGGTGACACTAGAACTAAATCTAGATTGGCATCTTCAGCTAAGCGCATTGCTTCATTGCGTTGGACTACCCCGATCTGTTCACCGTCTTTGCCGATCAAACGTACTTCTCTAGCACGAATACGATCATTGACAATCATGTCTTTTGCTATGGTGGTTCACCTCCAAAGTATTTGCGAAAAAAACAGAGACAGAAAAAGAGACGTGACCTTTTTCAAAGCCCCGTCTCTATCTCCGCAATCAGACAAGATATACTCATCTGACTTCAAAATAGTCGTAACTATTTTGAGTTATATACGTTCGATATCTGCCCATGGATTTAAATCCAAAAGGCGAGAAGCGGGCGCTTCTGCTTTGTTTTCTCAACTCTTATATCATAACAGATACTTATTCACCTGTCAACTCTATTTGAATATTAAATCATTTATTAGATTCAGCTACAATGTTTGAAATGAACTCATCTTTAGAATAGGTGATCGTTTCTTTTTCACCATATTTACGAACACTTACTGTCTGGTTTTCTACTTCACTGTCACCCACTACGATTTGATAAGGGATTTTAAGTGTTTGTGCATGGCGAATCTTGTATCCCATTTTTTCATTGCGGTTATCAATTTCAATTCGTAGTCCCTTCGCTTTCAGTTCTTCATTTAACTGATTAGCGTAGTCAGCATGAATATCCAAGTTAACTGGAATGATTTTAGCCTGTACCGGTGCTAACCATGTAGGGAAAGCTCCTTTGTATCTTTCAATCAGATAAGCTACAAATCGTTCCATTGTTGATACAATACCACGGTGAATAACAACTGGTCTATGGTTGTCATTACCATCTTCACCAACATAAGTCAGGTCGAACCTTTCAGGTAGCAAGAAGTCTAATTGAACCGTTGATAATGTTTCTTCGATTCCCATCGCTGTCTTAACTTGTACATCTAGCTTTGGACCGTAAAAGGCTGCTTCACCAATGGCTTCGAAGTAATCCATCCCCATTTCATCCAAAGTATCTTTCAACATAGACTGTGCTTTTTCCCACATTTCATCATCATCAAAGTATTTCTCTGTGTTTTTCGGATCACGATAACTTAATCGGAAGCGATAGTCTTTAATATCGAAATCTTCGAATACGGCTAGCATCAACTCCACAACTCGGCGGAATTCTTCTTTAATTTGATCTGGTCTTACAAATACGTGAGCATCATTCAAAGTCATTTCACGAACGCGTTGTAATCCAGATAAAGCGCCACTTTTCTCATAACGGTGCATTTGGCCTAATTCTGCGATACGGATTGGTAAATCTCGGTAACTTCTTACGTCATTTTTGAACACCATCATATGATGCGGACAGTTCATCGGACGCAATACAAGCATTTCTCCATCACCCATGTCCATTGGTGGAAACATATCTTCATGATAGTGATCCCAGTGTCCAGACGTTTTGTAAAAATCTACATTTGCCATGATTGGAGTATATACGTGCTGGTAACCCATGCTAATCTCTTTGTCTGTGATGTATCTTTCAATCACTCGGCGGATTGTTGCACCTTTTGGTAACCAGAATGGCAGTCCTGATCCAACTTCAGGTGATAACATAAAGATATCTAGTTCTTTACCTAATTTACGGTGATCGCGTTGTTTAGCTTCTTCACGCATCTTGATAAATTCTTTTAAAGCTTTTTTATCGAAGAAAGCCGTACCGTAAACACGCTGCATCATTTTATTATCTGAGTTTCCTCTCCAGTAAGCTCCTGCTAGAGAGAGTAATTTGAATACTTGAATCCGACCAGTCGAAGGCACATGTACACCTCTACATAGATCGACAAATTCACCTTGTTCATAAACAGATATTGTCTCATCTTCTGGTAAATTTGTAATGAGTTCTACTTTGTAAGGATCTGCTGCAAATAATTCAAGTGCCGCTTCTCTAGAAATTTCTTTCCGTACAAATGGCAGGTTCTCTTTAACAATTGCCATCATTTCTTTTTCAATGGATTCTAAATCTTCTTCTGTGATAGGTGTTTCTGAATCTGTATCATAATAAAACCCTGTTTCAATCGCTGGTCCTACCCCGAACTTAACATCTGGGAATAATCGCTTGATTGCTTGAGCCATTAAGTGGGCAGTAGAATGACGAAGGATCCCTAAAGCATCTTCGTGATCTGGTGTAATAATTTCAAGTTCCCCGTCTTCATAAAGAGGTTGATCAAAATCAACATGCTGGCCATTCCACTTACCGGCTAAGCCTTTTTTCTCCAATGATTTAGCAATACTGCCTGCAACCATTTTCGGTGATGATCCTGATTCCACATTTTTTACGGAACCATCTGGTAATTTAACTGCGATTTCTGACATATAAATTCCTCCTGCTTTTTATTCTCTTTACTTATTGTACAAAAAAAGTCCCAATGAATGAGATCGATCTCATTCATTGGGACGTAATGGATTACGTGGTTCCACCCAGTTTTACAGAAAGTTGACTTTCTGTCTTCATTAGCTCTTTAACGCAGAGACACGTCTGCTCTTACTCAGTTCAAAGCAGCACTCGAAAGGGGTAGATGATAAATTGTTTTAGAAGACTTTCAGCTAATGTCTTCCTCTCTTTAAAACAAGTTCTTATCAAATTTATCTTTCTCTAAGTTTTATTATTAGAATAATAGTAGAATACCACGCTTGACTTTAGCTTTCAACAGTTTTCTTGTTAAGCATGTCTCCTGTTATCGCCTGTCATTTCTACTTCTTTGGAAAGAAACTTTACTCGTTCCATAATCCGTTTAGCTTTTAACGGCTCATTTTCGCCTCTTTGTGTCACTCGAAGATGCTCTTGTTCCAAATGGGCCATATCAAAATTAGAAGAGAAGAATGTTGGAAGTTGTTCCTGCATTCTATGCTGCAAAACGACTCCCAGGATATCATCTCTAATCCAACTCGACATAGAATCTGCCCCAATATCGTCGATCATTAATATTTTCGCATTTTTCAAGGCAGAAAGCTTTTCTTCAGTTGTATTTTGACCAATCGAATTCTTCATTTCGACAGCAAATGTTGGGAAATGAACGAGTGTTGAGGGATGACCTTGTTTCGATAACTCGTGAGCTATCGCTCCAAGTAGAAAAGTTTTTCCGACTCCGAATTTCCCATAAAGGTATAGCCCTTGCTGGAAGGTATCAGGATTCTCAAGATACTGATCAATAAAATCATACGCTTCCTCTACCGCTTTATTTCTTCCCGGCGTACTATCAAACTGATCAATATTGAAATGTTTAATGTCTTTTGACATATACATTGAATGAATCCGTTTATTGATCGCTTCTTGTTTCTGACGATTAATCAAATCAGAAGATGGCTCATAGGTTACATCTACTCTTTTATTGTTGATCGAAAGGCTTGGTTTATATCCCGGCATAAGCTGTCCACTTTGAGCGGCGGCTTTCTTCTTTTCGACAACAAATTCATACAACTTAGACGCACTTTTTTCAATCGCTTCGTTATCGAGTATCGTCCTGTTTTCAGCAATAAACCGTCGAACATCGGGATCTTTAAACACTTCATTTTTCATGATTTCTCTAAATCTCTCGTTCATTTTAGTTGAATTCATCATATTTTCCAACTGGTTACGAATACTTTCCATTAACTGTCACCACCTTTACTTCTATTTCTGATCCGCTCAAGTCTTTGTCTGAATTCTTCTTGCTTTTTAGCATCGATTTCTTCTCCAACGTTCTCTTCTGTTGCCCAATCTGGTAAAGTTTCTTTCCTAACATACTTTTGAGAATTTGAACGATTTGAACCGGATCTTTGTTTGCTTTGTCTATCGCTTTTTGACTCAGCATATAGTTGTTTTACTTTCTGTAGAGCATCTTCTGGTGAGTTTATATCGTTTTGCGCCCAGTCATTTGCGACTTTCAGTGCAAGACTTTTTTCCAGCACAGGTGCGTTTTTCCCGATCAATACATAGTTGATCAATATATTGATTACACTTGTCGAAAGAGAAGATTGTTCCACAAGTTCTTTAATGACCCACGTTTCATTGCTGGAAACAAATCCACCTTTTTGATTCTTGATAGATTTCAAATATTCAATTGGTTTTACTTCCTGAGCATGAAGAATGATTTCGATTTCCTGATTGTTAAATCCTTTTTGTTTCAGTTGTGTTTTGCGCCCACTTTTAACAGATTGTTCTTCTTGAATTGAACCCTTTATTTTATCTTGTATCTGAACTTGTCTAGCCTGCTTTTTATGGAAATCTCTTTGAACAATTTGTGGTAGTTTCTCTTGGTCGATATTTGAAGTTTCTATGTCTGTAGCTTCCAGAACATATTTTTGCATATCCAGTTCGTTGACACCATAAACTTCATAGAGAGAGATAATTAATTCTCTGATTTCTTTTGTAAGTGATTTTTTATTGATAAAATGATGATTCAATCCTTCCACAAAAAATATCCAATCGAAGTCACTTTGTTCACTCATCATTTGAACCGGTGAATGCGTCGAAGACGAGAACTCATTGTCATCAAACTCTATTACTGACAATTGATTATGTTTTTGAATGTCAAAATAGTAGACATCTAAGAAAGACTTTGTAATTTCTTGATACTCTTCTGCTTTAGGTTTTTCAATAGAGAACTGCTGTCTAATTTCGTTGAACATTCTTTCTCCAACTTTTTCAAATAAGATCAGACGCATCAGATGATCATTAAAAAATCGTTCGGCAGAAAGGGGCGGTTTGATTTCAAAAAGAAACTGATCTGAGTCCTTTTTACTTTTGTAAACACTCAACAGCCCTAAACCTTCGAGTCGAATGCGGGCTTGATATAATTCTGGTATCCCGATATCAAGAAGCGTCATCAGCTCAGATAAAGGTCTAGCTCCTGTCCAACCACTACCACTTCTGATGGATTCTTTTAAATTCATATACAATGTGAATGCTGCATTTCCAATAAGTGGTTGGTAGATTGTCGTCAAAATACGTACATCTTGATCAGAGAGAGGTACAGCTTGACGTAATGTGAAAAAATCTTTTGGGTTGACTTGCTGCCATGGGTAATTCATTGTGCACTCTCTCCTTTCATTTATTTGTCATTCTTTCTTTTCTTTGCTAGTTCCTGCATTTCTTTCATAAAAACCTCTATATCTTTGAATTGTCTGTATACACTTGCAAACCTTATATAAGCAACATCATCCACATCAGCGAGTTCTTGCATAATGTACTCACCAATCTTAGTAGATTCGATTTCGCTATCTCCACGGTCTCTGATCTTATACTCTACTCGAGTTACAATTTTTTCTTGATCTTCGGCTGTAACGGGTCTTTTCTCAAACGCTCGTCTCAGACCTCTTAAAAGTTTTTCTCGACTAAATTCTTCACGAGTTTTATCTTTCTTCACAACGAGTATTGGTGACTGCTCTAATCGCTCAAAGGTCGTAAATCTGAATCCACAACTTTCGCATTCTCTTCGTCTACGAGTGGCTTTATTTTCATCAGCTGGTCTACTATCGACTACTCTACTTCCATTATGCTGACAGCGAGGACATTGCATAGGAATCAGTCCTTTTCTTATAATCTAACGGTACTTTCAGTTATATTCAGTATACCATAGCTTTAAGTGCTGTAATACCCTTTACTTATAAGCCATTCATCGACTTGACTCATTGTATTTTCTAGCGTTCCATTGTTATAGATAACATAATCTGATTGGTCTACTTTTTCCGATAATTCCATCTGAGACTCAATTCTTTGAAGCGCCTCAGCTTGACTCAGTTTGTTTCGTTTCATCAATCGTGCTAGTTGCGTTTCTTTATCAACAGCTACAACCATAATCTCATCAACATCTTTTTTGTAGCCAGCTTCAAATAATAATGGAATATCTAGTACAATCAGTTCATGTCCAGAAGTGATCAATCGATCTTTCTCTGAAAGAATCCATTCTCTAATATAGTAAGACAGACAGTCATTTAACTGTTTTCTCTTTAAGGGATCGCTAAAAATGAGTTCTCCTAGTTTTTTTCGATTCAATTCACCATTTTCCAGTAGAATCTCCTCACCAAATAGATTCTGTACTTTTTCTAATGCTTCAGTTCCTGGTTCAATAACAATTCTAGCCCCGACGTCAGCATCTACCACAGGAATGTTATGTTTTAAGAAATAACGACTAACAGTCGACTTGCCAGATGCAATACCTCCTGTCAAACCTAATACATAAGTCATGATCAACCTCCTTCTCTACTCTATTCTATTATTAACGAATCAACTGACTTTCTGACTGGCAATTTGGGCAGTAATGCGTTCCTCTTTGCGCTACTTTCGTTTTTTCAATAGTTGTTCCACAACGTGGGCAAGATTGCCCTTTTTTTCCATATACATTCAAGAATGACTGATATGATCCTGTTTCTCCGAAAGCGTTCTGATAAGTTCGTATGGTTGTCCCACCCGCTTTTACTGCCTTACCCATAACGAGTAAAATAGCTTCGTAAAGAGTAATAAGTTCTCTTTCAATTAACGTGTTCGCCATACGTGCTGGGTGAATTTTTGCTTCAAATAAAATTTCATCTGCATAGATATTCCCAATACCTGCAATGACCGTTTGATCTAAAAGTGTTGCTTTGATTGTTTTTTTCCTTTTAAGCAATTGATTTTTAAATGTTTCTAACACCAAAGTTTCTCTTACTGGTTCTGGTCCTAGTTTGGCAATCGATGCGTGAGCAAGCTCAGTGTCTCTTGGAATCAATGATATCCTACCAAATTTCCTAACATCAAGGTATCTGAGCTCCCTTCCATCTTCTAGTTCAAAGATCACATGGGTGTGTTTTGAGATTGGGACATCATTTGATTCTATTCGGTATTTCCCTTCCATTCTCAAATGCGAAATCATTACGTAATCTGTTAAAAAAAATAATAAAAATTTCCCTCTTCTTCCTATTGATTCAATACGTTGATTTTTAATTTTTTCTTTGAATAGGCGAATATCACTCGGTTCCGCAATGATTCTATCCCATAAAACAGTTACTTGTTTGATTTTCAATCCTTTGATCAGCTTTTCTAGTCCTGTCCGGACACTTTCTACTTCTGGTAATTCAGGCACATGATTCTTCCTTTCATTCTCCTATAAAAACAGTTAAAGAAGCGAGAGTAAACTCGCTTCTTAGCTGTTTTGTTATATTATTTAGCTTCATACCAGCTCTTACCCCAGCTGCTTTCAACTTTGAGCGGTACAGATAGTTCTACTGCACTTTCCATAACTTCTTTGACTAGTTCTTCTAAAACCGGTATCTCTTCTTCTGGAGCTTCGAAAATGACCTCATCGTGAACTTGTAAAAGCATCGTAGCTTCAAGGCCTTTTTCTTTTACTTTTTCCGCCATATTAATCATAGCTACTTTCAAGATATCTGCAGCACTACCTTGGATTGGCGTATTCATAGCTGTCCTTTCAGCAAATGATCTTAAATTGAAGTTTCGAGAATTGATATCTGGTAAATATCTTCTTCTATGGAACAAGGTTTCAACGAACCCCTTGTCTTTTGCTTCGCGAATAACATCATCAATAAATGTCTTCACACCAGGGAATCGACTAAAGTACGTATCAATGTATTCTTGAGCTTCTTTTCGAGTGATATTCAAACTTTGAGAAAGACCATAATCACTAATTCCATAAACAATTCCAAAGTTGACGGCTTTAGCATCCCTTCTCATATTTGCAGTTACCTCGCTTGGGTCTTTAAGATCAAATACTCGCATCGCCGTACTCGTATGAATATCTTGTTCTTCGATAAAAGCTTGTTTCAGATGTTCGTCGTCAGAAATATGTGCGAGTACTCTTAATTCGATTTGAGAATAATCGGATGCAAAGATTTTCCAGCCTTCTTTTCGGGGTATGAAAGCTTGTCTGATTTTTCGCCCTTCTTCTAGTCTAACGGGTATATTTTGAAGGTTAGGATCCACTGAGCTCAAGCGCCCAGTCCTCGCAACTGTCTGAAGATAACGAGTATGGATTTTCCCTGTTTCTGGTTGAATCACTCTGAGCAAGCCTTCAATATAAGTAGACTGAATTTTGGCAATTTGTCTATATTGTAAAATAAATTCTACAATAGGGGCTTGATCTTGAAGTTTTTCAAGTACATCTTGAGCTGTAGAATAGCCAGTTTTTGTTTTCTTGATAACAGGATAACCCATCTTATCGAACAAAATAACACCAAGTTGTTTTGGAGAATTAATATTGAATTCTTCTCCGGCTTCTTTGTAAATTCTTTGTTCAATAGTGTTTAAGGTTTCAGCAAATTCAGCTTTCATTTTTTCTAGTCTTTGAGCATCTACAGTGATTCCTCGAATCTCCATTTCAGCTAGTACGATTGCTAGAGGGATTTCCATCTCTTTGAGAAGATTTTCTTGTTCATTTTTGACCAGTTCCTCATTCATCTGGTGGGATAATTTGAAGACAGCATTAATCTTATGCGCGATATGGTCTCTCATCAATTCAAGGTTTTCAGGAACTTTCTTTTTCTTTCCTTTTCCGTAAACCACTTCGTCTGGAGACAGTCCATTATAATGATGCTTGCTCGCTACATCTGCTACGTCTCCACTACTACTGTCTTCCGCTGTCAATAAGTAAGAAGCCAGCAAAATATCAAACTCGGTACCTTTAAGGTTAATGTCTTTTCTATTTAGTGCCACATAGGTTCTTTTGGTATCATAAAGTGTTTTAGGGACATCTTCTGATTCTACCCATTTTTTAAATTCTGGAGATTCGAAAGCGACCGCAGGTTCCACAACATATATCTTTTGATCATTACCCCAGCCTACTGAGACAATTTCCGATTGATGGTAATTGTCTTCAAGCATTTCGATATATAACGCCATATCTGGTTTGAACATATCTGATGTGATTGATTTGGCATATTCGTAGTCAATATCTTCTACATCTTCTGCTAATTGTTCCATATACTCAGAAGTATCCAATTTGTTCAAGTGTGATTGAAAATCCATTTCTTTGTAGAAAGAAATGAGTTTTTCCATGTCCATTCCACTGTACTTTAATTCCTCTACAGAAATTTCAATAGGCGCTTGAATGTCGATAGTTGCTAACTTTTTACTTAATAGTGCTGTTTCTTTTTCATTGATCAAATTTTCTTTTCGTTTAGATTTCTTCATTTCATCAATATTTTCGTACAGACCTTCAACTGTGCTGTATTCTTTTAAAAGTTTTAAAGCTGTCTTTTCTCCAATATTTGAGACTCCAGGAATATTATCAGAAGCATCCCCTGCGAGACCTTTCATATCAATAATCTGATTCGGTGTAATGCCCATTTCTTCCATGATCGAGTCAGCGGTATATTCTTTAATGTCACTAACACCTTTTTTAGTGATATCGATTCTCACTTTATCAGAAGCTAGTTGAGTCAGATCTCGGTCCCCCGTTAGAATGACGACTTCAAAGCCGTCTGCTTCTGCTTGAGTAGAAAGTGTTCCAATAATATCATCGGCTTCGAAATTGACTAATTGATAAGACTGCAGCCCAAAGCCCGATAACAAATCCTTGATAAAGGGAATCTGCTCGGCAAATTCAGCCGGCATTTTTGAACGCCCGCCTTTATATTCTTCAAAAAACTCATGACGGAAAGTCGTTTTCCCCGCATCAAACGCTACAAGAGCGTGCGTCGGTTGTTCTTTGTTTACAACGACTTCAAGCATATTATGAATACCGTAAAGGGCATTCGTGTGTAATCCATTTCTATTTTTCATTCGTTCTAATTGACTGTGTAACCCGTAGAACGCACGAAAAGCTATACTGTATCCATCAATCAAAAGTAATTTTTTCTGTTCAGGCATTCGTCTCGACTCCTCTATTTTCTCAGTTCATTTAAGACTCTCGTTACTGTATTTTAACAAAAATAGCGTCCACAAAAAAGAGAACGTACTCAAACACTTACGTTTCTTATACTGAATCATTCAAAACAAAAAGACTACCCCAATAAAAGGATAGTCTTTATCTTAATACGATCATTGAAATCTTAATTTAATACTGCGCTTTAGATTGACTGAGTAAGGTTTCAAAAGCGTGTTCGAATTTCTCTACATCGCCTGCACCCATAAACACAAACACAGAACCTCTGTGTTTAAGTAGCGGAGACATATCCTCTTCGCTAACAACTGCTATGCCTTTTTCTGTCTTCTTGAGTAGATCTTGAATGGTAATCTCACCTGATTGCTCGCGAGCAGAAGTAAATATCTCGCATAAATAAACATAATCAGCTAAATCCAGAGATTGCCCGAAATCACTGAGCAAAGCGACCGTTCTAGTAAAAGTATGCGGCTGAAAAACAGCTACAATTTCTTTGTCTGGATATTTTTGACGCGCCGCATCTAGTGTAGCTTTTATCTCAGCAGGATGATGTGCGTAATCGTCAATAATCACTGTATCCATCACTTGTTTTTCAGTAAATCTTCTTTTAACACCAGAAAATGTTTTGAGCCTTTCAGCAACTTTTTCCTGATCTACTCCTTCGTAGTGACAAAAAGCAATAACGCCTAAAGCATTTTGGATATTGTGATTTCCATAAGAAGGAATCGAGAATTGACCATAAAAGTCTCCTCGCACATATACATCAAAAGAGGATCCTTCAGTCGTTCTAACGATATTCTTTGCTTGGAAATCATTATGGTCTTGGAAACCATAAAAGACTACCGGAACAGATGCTTGTAAATTCTGTAGACGCTCATCATCTCCACATGCAAAGACAGCTTTTTTGATTTGCGACGCAAAGTTCGTAAAAGCATTCTCAACATCTTCTACACTTGTATAGTAATCTGGGTGATCATAATCAATATTTGTAATCAATGCATAATCTGTTTTGTATGCTAGGAAGTGTCTACGGTACTCACATGCTTCAAGAACAAAGTATTCTGCATCTTCTACTCCGCTACCTGTACCGTCACCGATAAGATAACTTGTTTTCTCAATACCACTTAATACATGCGCCAGCAATCCTGTCGTACTCGTTTTCCCATGGGATCCTGTTATTGCAACACTTGTGAACTGATTGCTGAACTCACCAAGAAAATCATGATATCGTTCTACTTTCAATCCCATTTCGTTTGCTTTCACAATTTCTTCATGCGTATCAGGAAAAGCATTCCCTGCAATAACGACCATATTTTCTTTTATATTATTCGCATCAAAAACATGAATAGGAATTTGTGCTATTTCTAAATTTTCTTGTGTAAAAAAATATTTATTAACGTCTGATCCTTGAACTGTGTATCCTTTGTCATGAAGAATCAACGCTAATGCACTCATACCTGATCCTTTTATTCCGACAAAATGATAAATCATCGTTTGATCCATTAAAAAGTCCTCCAAATTTCTACTATATAATCGACTATATAGTCTTTGTCTTAATATAATTAAAGATAAGACATAACGATTTTATACTATAATGCAAATCGCTGAAAAAATCTAGTATCAAACATTCTAATCAAATGAGACTTCATTCATTTTTGTCTGAAAAAAATCCTGGTATCTCTCTTTTTGATTTATTGGCGCCTAGCTGTTCTTCCTGAATAATATTCATTAATGATCGGTGTAATCTCATTCTTTTCTTTTCATCTTGTTTGTTTTCCTTTTTAGAAGATTGCAGTCTATCTTCATTAGCTTTATCATTCATTTTAGGTGATTCTTGTACGGTAGCTTTAGATTGGTTTAACTGCTCTTTGGCATTCCAATCGGCTATCAGCTCAGTTGTCTCAAATTCTTCAAAAAGTAAGAATTCATTCGAAGCTTTTTTCAAGGTTTCTTTTAACAGACTATAATTCCAATTGTCTCGTTCTTTTTCGACCGGTTTTTTAAATCCATATATTGGCGAAGGTACTTTACTCACTTCAAAAGGCGGTTCGATATAGTGTTTTGAACGATTAGGTGAACCAGTAGTTTTCTTTTCTTCAAGATATTGCTGGAACCCTTTTTCGACTTCGCCTCTCCTTTGAATCTGATTCGGAAGCGAGTGCTTATGCTCTTCACTGAACAGATTTTCTTTGGAGTCCAGTTTTTTCGGCTGCTTTTGTTCAAGATTTGCTTTTAATCGTTTAGTCGATTTGAGCGTCGATTGATTTTTGACATGTTTGAAAAAACTCGGTCCATCATATTCTACCACTACACTTCCTCCTCTCTGTTTGCACGAATTGTCTGAACTTGAATAAACTATTTAGTTAGCTCAAAGGTACGTCCAGTTTCTTCCGTATCTTCCAGTACTAAAATACCTTTACTTGTTTGCTCTAACCCTAACTCTTTTGCTGAACAAATCATACCACTACTTTTAGTTCCTCTTAGTTCTCCAGGCCATATTACTAGTCCGTCTGGCATAATAGCCCCTGGTTTTGCTACGACAACTTTCTGACCTTGTTCGATGTTTGATGCTCCACATACGATTTGAACAACTTCTCCATTATCGACTTCAGTTTGTGTGATATTTAAGTGATCAGAGTCTTCCATAGGTACACACTCTTTCACATAACCCACTACAAATTTTGGTGAAATATCTGCAACTAGTTCATCTTCCCAACCGTTTTGTTTGATTTGTTTGTTAAGAACAGATACTTGCTCATTTGATAATGTAACTGGTCCGTTCGTGTCTATACTAAATAACTCCGATAATTCAAAGAAATTAAAACCAACGGTTTCTCCTTGATCTATTGAAACGATTTTCGTGACATTTCCTTTACGTTCAGCCTTTTGATTATCTATAGCGCATTTTGACAATTGAACCATCAAAACGTCATTTAGACCTTTATTATTATAACTCGTAATGAACATATTTTACTCCTCTTTAACTCTGTTTTTATATTAACGTACTCTTAATGTATCTAAAGTTGACTGGTCCAGCGTACGCATAATCTGAATAACCATTTCTTTTGCTGCTTCAAAGTCAGTGATATTAAATAAAGTCTGATGCGTATGAATATATCGTGCACAAACACCAATAACCGCACTCGGTATTCCATGATTCATCTGATGAGCCGCTCCCGCGTCAGTACCGCCTTTAGAGATAAAGTACTGATATGGAATGTTGTTCGTTTCAGCTGTATCGAGTAAGAAATCACGCATTTCCTTTGAAAGAATCATACCAGGGTCTTGAATTCTCATCAGAAAACCTTCTCCTAGTTTTCCAAAAGCATCTGGACCACCAGTAATATCATTTGCAGGAGAACAATCTACTGCAATAAAGACATCTGGATCAAATTTTGTTACAGCACCTTTTGTCCCTCTTAAACCAACTTCTTCTTGAACATTCGCTCCAGCAATCAGTGTATTTGGTAACGGTTCGTTTTCCACTGCTTTTAAAGCGTCTAATACGACTGCAACGCCATAACGGTTATCCCAAGCTTTTCCAAGAATTGTTTTTCCATTCGCCATTTTGATAGTTTCAACTTGAGGCACAACAGCATCCCCAGGTCTAACACCATAGGCAAGCGCTTCTTCTTTTGAATCAAATCCTGCATCAAAAAGTATATCTTCCACACTAACAGCTCCTGAGCTTTTGCCTTTAAGCAAATGCGGTGGAACGGAAGAAGATACTACTGGGTAGTCTCCTTTACTTGTTTGCAAGGTAAATCGTTGAGCAGAAACCACATAAGGATTCCAGCCTCCTAAAGGAACGACTTTAAATAAGCCTTTTTCGGTAATAGAAGCAATCATGAATCCCACTTCATCCATATGAGCAGCTACCATCAATTTTGGAGCTTTTTCCTGAGCGGACTCTTTGATTCCAAATATCCCTCCAAGACCATCTACTTCTACTTTATCAACTAGCGGAGTCATTTCTTCTCTCATATATTGTCTAACAGCATGTTCAAATCCACTTGTTCCTTGTAATTCCGTAACTTTCTTTATCCGTTCAAATGTTTGATTATCCATAATGATATGTCGGTATCTTACCCGACGCCTCCTGATCCGTTATTTTTTTCTATATCGAACTTATAATCCTATCCGGTACTAAATATAACTTTATTCTTTCTTAATTCGGTCATCTGATCTTTTTGGATGTGCAATCTTTTCAATTATACACAAAATCCCTCATTTTTTTAAGTCTCTTTCCTATATATTCTTATTACGCTTATATAATATATATGTTAAAATAACTTAAGACCTTATATAAGCTACTATAATCTGGAGGCTAGACAATGGAGAATAAATTAAACCAAAAGCAAGCAACCTACTTATTAGGCGCATTAGGATTTATGGTTACCTTTTTGCTAGGATTTTTCCTTTATCCTAAAGTTTCAAAAAAACAGGCTATCCATGCCGACACGATTCTTGAAGCCATTAAAGATCAGTTTCGTGAAGAAGGTCCTATTGATGGATCGTGGATTGAACTGACAAAAGTACCTTGGAAAAAATTTGCTTACTCTACTGATGTTTATTATGGTGGAATTTCAAGACTAGAAGAAAGTATTTTAGTACAGTACGAATTTATAGCGGACGCTTATACAGGCAGTTTAATTGATTTATATAGAGTTTAATTAAAAAAGCGTAACGGGTGCGACTAATCGTGCGCCGACCCCCAGAAGTTAGACCTAAAATCTAACTTCTGGGGGTCTTTTTTAATGGCAAAATATAGTTTTGAATTTAAACATAAGATCGTAAAGGCGTAT